>DOUV01001014.1 GCA_003520455.1 Chloroflexota bacterium
CGCTCGAGCATGTTGTAGAAGTCCATGTTCCCGCCCACGTTGAGTTGACTGGTCCGCTCCAGCCGGACGCCCCGTTCGCGGAAGAGCCGGGTGAGCACCCGGTGCACGATTGTTGCCCCAACCTGGCTCTTGATGTCATCGCCGATCAGTGGAAGGCCGCGCTCGGCGAACCGCCGCTGCCAGTATTCCTCCCGGGCGATGAACACCGGCACACAGTTCACAAAGGCGCAGCCCGCGTCCAGGATCTGCTCGACGTACCACTTGGTCGCCATCTCGCTGCCGACCGGCAGATAGCTGACGACGACGTCAGTCTGGGTGTCGCGTAGGATTTGGACGATGTTGTCGGTCGGCCCGCCGGCTTTTCGAATCCGCTGCTTGAGATAATGGCCGAGGCCGTCATGGGTCATCCCGCGCGCGACGGGGACACTGAGGCACGGCACGTCGCAGAATTTGTAGGTGTTGTTCTGCCCGGCAAAGATCGCCTCGGACAAATCTTTGCCGACTTTGTCCTGATCGATGTCGAAGGCCGCCGAGAACTCGATATCGCCGACGTGGTAGCCGCCAAGATCGACGTGCATCAAGCCAGGAACGAACTCCTCGACGCAGGCATTCTTGTAATACTCGACCCCCTGCACCAGCGACGAGGCACAGTTTCCAACGCCGACGATCGCAACACGTACCTTCTTCTCTGACACGATTTCGCCCCTCCAGAATGAAGCTGTTCGATAGCGGGCGCTATCGTATCACAAACCGGTCCGCCGTCAATTATTTTGGTGAACGCGCAATTTTCGAAATAATGCAAACGTGTGCATTTTCGTGTGCACGCAGATCATGCTTATCTGGAAGAATTTCAACAATAACATGAAACGACATCAAACGACAAGGCATCCTGTTCTGTCGCCGAAGATGCTCCTCGATCAACGATCCGATCGTCTCCGCCACGCCGCCCCGGCGAGCGGCGCTCCGATCCTTGAGGCTGCTCGGCAGGTTGCTGGCATAGCACACGTTGCCAAGGCTTGCCTCGCCCGATATAATTTCGGGTATGTCGAACACCTTTCCGATACGCTGGGATCTCACGCCCAAGGAGGCCATCGCCTTCCAACAGGAGTTGCGAGCGCGCCTCATCCTGGAGGACGATTTCCGCGGCCCGGTGGCGCTGGTCGGCGGCGTCGATATGAGCCTGCGCGACGAGGCAGCCACGGCAGCCATCGCCGTCTTCAGTTTTCCGACCCTTGAGCCCCGTGCGGAGGCGGTGGCGCAGGTGCCGTTGACCTTTCCGTACATCCCGGGCCTGCTGGCCTTTCGCGAGGGACCGGCGATTGAGGCGGCCTGGCAGCGCCTGTCTGCCGGCAAGCTCCCTGATCTCCTCATGTTCGACGGGCACGGCATCGCCCACCCCCGTGGCCTGGGCATCGCCAGCCAGATGGGTCTCCTGCTCGACCGCCCAAGCATCGGGGTCGCCAAGAGTATCCTGGTTGGCAGGCACGAGCCAGTGCCGGATGTCGATGGGGCCTGGCAGCCGCTGATCTACCGCGGAAAGGTCGTCGGCGCGGCCCTGCGGCTGCGGCCAGGGGTGAAGCCGATCTACGTGTCCGCCGGTCACCGGATCAGTCTGTCGAGCGCCATCGAGTTTGTCGGCGCCACCGGACGGGGCCACAAACTGCCCGAACCGACCCGCTGGGCACACAAACTCGCCGGCGGCGGCCACCTTCCCGGCGTGCCGAAGGGCCAGGGAGCAGACTCATCGGCATGAGTGCCGCTCCCGCCTTGGACCCGCGCCGGGATGTTGGCCGGGCCGATGCCCAACCGTTTTTCTGGCCGGCCGGACCGACTGCCTGCCTGCTGGTTCACGGCCTTACCAGTACGCCCTACGAGGTCCGCGAGATCGGGAGCGTTCTGCACCACGCGGGCTACACCGTCCGCGGGATCCGGCTGCCCGGGCACGGCACGCGGCCCGAGGATCTGATCGGCATCTCCTGGCCGGAGTGGATAGTGGCGGTTGAGGCCGCCTGGGCCGACCTGGCGAGAGCCCACGAACGGATCTTTGCGATTGGAAGTTCCTTGGGCGCCTCGCTGGTCCTTTGGCTGGCCGCTGATCACCCCCTCAGCGGTGTGGTCGGACTCGGGACGCCGGTGCGTCTCCGCCGCATGGCGCGTTTCGCCCGGCTCATCGCGCGAGTGCGGCCGCTGATCCCGAAGCGACCGAGTGGGAGCAGCATCCGCGACCCTGAGGCCCGCGCTCGCCATCCCAGCTACGGCGCGACCGCGATGCACGCCGCCGCCGAGATGGCCAGCCTGGTGGCTCGCCTGCGGCCCCGCTTGCCAAAGGTCACTGCCCCGGTCTTGCTCATTCACTCGCGCCACGATTCAGTGGTTGCGCCGGCGAACGCCATCGAGGCCTACGAAACCCTCGGCAGTCTGGACAAAACCCTGCTCTGGGTGGAGAACAGCGACCATATTATCAGTGAAGATTATGACAAGCGCCTGGTCTTTCAGGCGATTCTCGAATTTCTGGCTCGGATTGAGATGACCGATGAGTGAGCCCACGGCGCAGATCGAGCGCGCTGCCGATCTGCTGGCCCGGAGCCCGTACACCGTCGCCCTGACGGGGGCTGGCGTCAGCGTGCCGAGCGGGATTCCGGATTTCCGCTCTCCGGTGAGCGGACTGTGGGCGCGGACCGACCCCATGGCAGTCGCCTCACTCCCGGCCTTCCTGGCGGCTCCACAGCGCTTCTATGCCTGGATCCGCCCGCTGGCCGAGCGCACCGCGGCGGCGAAGCCGAATGCCGCCCACGAAGCACTCACCCGGCTCCAATCGCTCGGCCGGCTCGGGCCGATCATCACTCAAAACATCGACGGGCTGCACGAGGCCGCGGGCAGCCGCGACGTGCTGCCCGTACACGGGCACACGCGAACGGGAACCTGCACTCTCTGCAGCGCGAAGATACCGGGCGAGGTACTCTGGGAAACCGCACTGGGCGGCGACGTGCCGCACTGTGACTGCGGCGGAGTGGTCAAACCGGACGTGGTTCTCTTCGGCGAGCTCCTGCCGCTCGACGTGCTCAATACCGCGCAGCAAGCCGCCTGCAGGGCCAGCCTCATGCTGGTCGCGGGCAGTTCGCTCGAGGTCTCGCCGGCGGCCGAGCTACCACTCATGACCTACGAGTGCGGGGGCAAGGTGCTGATCATCAATCTCGGGCCGACCCGGCTGGATGAAATTGCCGCGCTCAAGCTCGAGGCCGATGTTGCCGCCGTGCTGCCGGCCCTCGCAGCGGGGGTCGCGGCACGCGTGGCGCAGCCGGATGCGGCTGGCGACGAG
>DOUV01000275.1 GCA_003520455.1 Chloroflexota bacterium
GCGCTGAAGCGCGCACTACCAACAGGCGCCCGCGACTTGTACCAATTCGCTACCAGTTTCCTGGAAGGCTTGGGCTTCTAGGGGTTTTCACCCAGGCTCTGTAGCCCCAGAGCCAAAATATTCAAAGCAGCATTGTGGTCCCGATCCAGCACCAGACCGCACGAAGGACACTGATGGACGCGAACGCTCAAGGACTTCTCAACCAATTCGCCACAACCAGAGCAGGCTTTGGACGTGTGGCGGGGATTGACCAGTACCACCCGACGACCGGCGCATTCTGCCTTGTACGTCGTGGAGTGGACCAATTGGTTCCACGCCGCGTCCGAAATGCTCTTGGCGAGGCCATGGTTCTTGAGCATCCCGGTCGTGTTCAGGTCCTCAAAGACGACAATCTGATTTTCGCGCGCCCACCGTCGGGCCAGTTTGTGGGCAAAGTCGCTGGTGGAAGCGCCTGGGGTTTACGGGCTAGTTCCCCAAGTATACCATCGTTCGCAAGCGAGCCCAATCGAAACCACGAATTCCACACCCAATGGCCTCAATCCGGCGCCGGTGCCGCGCGCGACATCATCCACGTAAGTGAAGTCGCGTGCCTGCTGCCCGTCGCCGAAGATGGTCAGCGGTCAGGCCTCGGCGATCCATTGATCCCGATGGCACACGTCGAGGCGCGTGCTTGGTTGGCAGGCGCGGTCGAGCCGTGTAGGCGGACAGGGTGAACGCGACGAAGTGACCGGACGGGCGGGATCCACGGTGCCCGGTGCTTGGGAGTGCTTTCACGACGAGCTTCTCCTGCTTCACCCGATCGAAGCTGCGAATGCGCTTTGCCAGTTGCTCCAGTGCGTGGCTCACAACTCAATTCCATCGTGTTCGATCACTGACCGCAGGGTTGGGCTGCAACTTTCCGGATCGACCAGGTCAATCGGAAACTCGGAATGTCTCAAGCTGCTTGACCCATTCCGTGATCTCCGTAACCGTCGTCGGATCAACCGCCACGTGATCAGTGGGGTTTTCGATCGGGTGGACATCCCACCCACGCCGGTTGTCGAAGTCAAGGCCCCAGATCCGCTGTTGGGCTTCGATAAGTGCAAAAGCCATGGTGCCGGTAACTTCGTTGAAGTAGAAACGCAAGAAGCGATCCTCATGGATGGAAGCGTAGCCATTGGCAACCGGACCCTCTGTTTGTACAGCAACCCGCTCAAAAAGCCCGGTACCGGCGAGTGCATCCAGAAGTTCCTCGACAAACGCTCTCACGTCCATGGAGCTTGTAACGCCTCATAACGGTGTAAGAGTGTTTCAGCTTGTTCCCATTCCCAAAAATCACGCTCGACCTCGTAGGAATACGAATCCCGCCCGAGCGTCCCTGCTCACCACGGGCCGCGAACTCCGCAAACGTCATGTCCCATTTCGATTCGAACGCCTGGATACGCTGTCTCAACAACTGTACCTTCAGATCCATGTACTCGGAGCGCACCTTCCATAGCGCCGTCTCGAGGTCGGGTGTTTCGGCGATCTGAGCCAGCAGCGCGGCCAGGCGAGGTGACACCGTGAGAGCCGAACTTGGATAACCCATTGTCCTGTCTCCATCCCCAGAAGCACCACCGGTTTCGGTCGACGCAACTCGAATCATGGCCGCCGGCGGCTTCGACTCCTGGATACAGAACAAGCATAGGGATCCTTCCCCACTCGGTCAAACACGTAACCTTCCCCAAGAGACGGTGACGGTGATGGCTGCGACGTTGGCGGCGTCGAGCTCGATGCCGGCGGCGATGGGGGCGGCGGTAGCAAACAGGGTCGTAAGTTGAGTGTTGTAGGGCAAAAATGGGTGCCATCCGCCTGCAAGCTATTCGCTGATCTCCCAATTCGCTGTAGTCGTCGAGCCGATTTCCCACAGGACGATCTCCGGGGGGCAGAGGAAGCGGACGCGCGGGGCGCCTTTCCCTTCGAGGCCGATGCCCCGGGTCACGTAGAGGGTCAAAGCGCCAGGGAGCCCGTCAAAGGCTGTTGCCGCCCGGCGCCCACCGCCGGCGGGACCAGAGCCCCTGGCCCCGTCGTTTGGGTGAGTGCGGCAGCGGACGGCACTCCCCTACGGACAGGACGTTTCCCAGTAGGCCGCGACGCCCATGATGTCCAGCATGGTAATCACCCCGTCCCCGTTGCGGTCGTAGCGCGCCTCGTAGTTGGGAGTGGCCGGATCGTTGTCGGGATCCGGGTTCGCCACGGTCAGGCCCCAGCGACTGACAACCGCCATGACGTCGAGCGTGTCTACCCACCCGTCGCCGGTGAGATCGATGCATGCGGGGGGCGGGGTCGTGGCCGCCGGTGTCGTAGTCGGCGTCGCGGTGGCCGTCGGCGTGGCGGTCCTCGTCGGAGTGGGAGTCGGGCTCTGGGTTGGCGTCGGTGTCGCCGTGGCTGTCGCCGTCCCCGTCGGAGCCGGGGTTGGTGTGCTGGTCTCGGTAGCAGTCGCTGTTGCCGTGCCCGTCGGGCTCTGGGTTGGGGTATGGGTTGGCGTCGGTGTCGCCGTTGGCGTGTGGGTCGGGGTACTGGTTGGCGTGCCGGTCGGGGTGGCCGTCGTGGTTGCCGTTCCTGTCGGGGTCTCAGTCGGCGTGTTCGTCGCCGTGGCGGTGCCGGTTGGCGTTGGTGTACTGGTCGGCGTTGAGGTCGGCGTGGCGGTGCCGGTTGGCGTTGGCGTCGGTGTGCTGGTCGGTGGCGTCAGGCTGCTGACTGTGATGGTGTGAGTGGTGGTGACCGTTCCCTGACTGTTCGCCGCCGTGACCGTGATGGCCTGGGTCGCTGACACACTCCAGGTGAAGGCGATTGCATCGGCCAGACTGCTCCGGGCCGCGTGTGTCACCGGCGACTGGCCGGTGGCCTCCCACACGTAGGTCATCGGCAGCGTGGCCGCGATTGGACTGACGGTCGTCGTGAAGGCGTAGGTCGTATCGACGATCCCCGTCGTTGGGCCACTAATCACTGCATCGGCCGGTGCGGCGATTAATCCCGGCGGCAAGAAGGCGAGGGCCAGGGAGCTGGTCAGCCTGGCCTCATTGTATGCGTAGAGCACCCCGGTCGTGCCGGTACTCTCTTCGATCCCCACCGTGGAGGAGTTCAGGCTCCCCGACAGAGTGAGGTACTGGAAGAGAATGATGCCGTTTTCGTAGATCACGACCTCGAAGGTCAGCGGGTGCGCGGTATCGCCTCGGGGTGAGACGTTGTACCACTCGACCACAAAATAACGATCGGGAGCGGTACCGCCCTGCTTATAGTAAATGGCCGAGGATGCCGGGACCTGCAGGTCATCCCAGAGCACGGCCAGCACGTTATTCGGGCTGCTGGGGTCCGGAAGAATGTTGTTGTTGTAGGCCACGCTTCCACTGCCGAAGGTCACGAGGCCGTTCGTGCTGAAGTAGAGTTGAGTGTAGCTGTTGCCGTAGTAGAGGAAGCTAAAGCCAATTGGGAACGGACCACCGAAACTGTTGTTACCGGTGACCGTCGAGGTCACGCCGTCGGTGGCATCGACCCAGGCAAAGGCCGGCCCGCCGGGTCTGGTGCTATCGAGCTGGACGTAGCCGAAGGCATCCGGTTGCCCATAGGGCGGAGACGCGGTGACCTGGGCCATCGCAGTGTTATCACTCGAGTTGGCCTCAACGTCGGTGGTCGAGACGAGCACGTCGTTGGCGAGAAGGGTACCACCCGCGACGGTATCGGAGACACGAGCGCTCAGGTAGAACTGGTCGTAGCCGCCGGCCGGCACGTTGCCAAGTGACCAGACGACCTGGTTGCCGGCCACGGTTGCGGTGACAGGCTCTGAGGCCGATAGGAAGGTCATCGAGAGGGGCAGCGTATCAGTCAGGGTTACATCGTGGGCTGTACTGTTGCCGCTGTTCCCATAGTAGATGGTGTAGGTAATCGCCCGGCCGGCGATTGGCGCCCCGCTATTCAGCACCTTGCTGATGTACAGATCGCGCCTCGGCGGGCTGATGGTAACAACGGCCATGGCCGTGTTGTTCAGCGTATTCGACTCCCCGGCACTGCTCGCAATGCTGGCGACATTGGTCAGCACCGTCCCGACGGGGACGGAATCGGTGATGTGCGCCTGCACGACGATCGTACCATAGTAGGTACTCGGGAAGACGTCACCAACATTCCAGACCACGGAATCAGCTGTGACCGTCAGCGGCGTGACCGGCGCGCCCCATTGGGTAGACGTGATGAAGGTGACGCCGGGCGGCAGGGTATCGGTTATCAGGGTATCTGGAGCGACGACGGTGCCCAGGTTGGAAAAGTCAATCGAATACGAGATGTCGGTCCCCGGGGCGGGATCCGAGCCGCTGCCGCAGCAGATGTCCTTGGTCATACTGAGGTCCACGGTGCCGGCGGCCACGGCCGGGAGGGC
>DOUV01001078.1 GCA_003520455.1 Chloroflexota bacterium
ATGTGTTCCAGCTTTTTGCCGGTGAATTCACCTACAAATTTCTGCCGTTCGGCGATGATGTCAGGGGCATAATCATCGGCCGGTTTACGTGGAATTTTGATAACGTTTTCTTCTTCCTCGCTGATAGCGTCTTCCACTTTCAGTGTCAGTTTACCGAACGGGCTGGCGGAAAAGCGCACCTCGATGCTGTATTTGCCTTCGGGCAGCCGATCTACGGCGCAAATGACGTGCAGTACACGGCGCAGGGGGAAGTCCAGCGGCTTTTCCGGCGTCAGGTCTTCTGGTTTGAAGGTTTGCCCATCATCCAGTTCCAGGGTCACGGCCGTGAGCGGTATCTCTTGTTTGCCAATGCTGACGCCATGCAGCCCGGTAATCTGGGCATCGCTGAGACGGTTTTTAATGGCAAAACGGACGCCATGACGGTTATTTTTCAAGCTGCCAAAGGTGTATAACTGTTTCAATAATAAGCTGGGAATTGCAAAGGCCATCGTTTTCCTCCATAGGGATTGAGATTGGAGATGAGAGACTGGAGATTGAGGGCTCCGACGAACAGGACCCGAGGATCACACCTGGGAAGCACGACCCCCAATCTCTCTCTTCATGGCAGAAAATGAATGGCGCTGGTCAACGTCAGGGCTGCGCGTTGTCGAAGAGCAGCACCCGGTTGGTGGCGCCGTCGGCCACGACGACGTGGTCGCCACCCGCGGCAATCCCGGTCGGCAGGCTGAAGCTCGCCGGGTCGCTTCCGTAGTGGCCCCAGACGCGGCTGAGCGTGCCGTCACGGTTGAATTCGATGACGCGATAGCTCTCGGGATCGGTGATGTACACGTGCTGCTCGTCGGCCGCGATGTAGGGCTTGTTGGTGACGCTCTCACCGGCCCACGCCCGCACCGGCCACTGGGCCAGCGGGGTGAAATTGGCATCGAATACCTGAATGCGCTGGTTCCAGGTATCGGCGACGTAGATGGTGCCATCGGGGGCGATTGCGATGCCAACCGGCTCGGCGAACTGGCCTGGCCCGCTCCCAGCGCCCCCGTATTGGGCCAGGAATGTCCCGTCGGCATCGAATTTCTCGACCCGCTTGTTCCCGGTGTCGGTCACGTAGACGTTCCCCTGCCCGTCTACGGCGATGCCACGCGGCCCCCAGAAGGTGCCGGGCGCCCCCAGGGTGCCGCCGGTATCGACAAAGCTCCCCCACTGGCGCACAAACTTCCCGGAGGCATCCAACTTCTGGATGCGGTGGTTCCAGGTATCTGCCACGTAGATCGAACCATCCGGCCCGACCCCGACGCCCCAGGGTTCGTTGAACTGGCCCTCGCCGGCCCGCTGGCAGCCGCTGCCGTCGGCCAGATTGCAGAAACTCCCGAACGCGCCCACCAGGGTGCCATCCGGGCGCACGATCTCGATGCGGTGGTTGCCGCCGTCCGCCACCACCAGGTCGCCATCCGCCGTCAGCGCCACGCTCTTCGGATTGTTGAATGTGACCTCGCCCTGACCGCCACCGATGACGCGGGAGGCCGAGCGTTGGACCGTGGCATCGGCGTACTCGTCCTTCGCCAGACCCGGGTCAACCGCCTGAATCTGACTGCCGTACTGCCAGACCTCCTTGACCACATCCGGCTGCACGTACATCACGAAGTCGGTCGAACCGAGGGGTTCCTTGACCTTACGGTAGAGCAAGAAGTCCACAAGCTGCTTGCGCTTCTCGGGGTTGGTCAGGCTCTCCCAGGCCGAGCGAAGGGTCATGCCCTTGTAGTCCTCGGGGAACCACCAGCGCAGCCGGTACTGGTGGCGGATATAGCCATTGACGTAGGGCCGTACCAGGTTCTCGTTCGTCAACCCAACCAGAACGACCGGAGCCTCGCTGATGTTCGGTCCGGGGCTGGCGCCGTAGTAGAGACGATTCGGATAGTTGCGCAGGTACCACTCAAACGGCCAGGAGGTCTCGTTGTCGTAGGCCACCTTCAGGTTGTGGCCCCCGTCCAGGCGCGCGCTGAGCGCATCGATCTCGTGCATGACCATGGTCACGTCAGGCGTCGTCTGGGTGTAGATCAGCATATCCTCGGCGATATCGCCGTGCACGTAGGTCACAATCCAGGCAAAGCGAATCGTCAAGCCCGCCAGCACCGCCAGCAGCAACAGAACCGCCGCCTGTCGGGCAGGACGCTCACCCAGGCGTTGCCCAAGTTGCCAGGCCCCCCAGCCAGCCGCCACCAGGACGGTGAGGGCCGTGATCCAGCGGGCCGTGATATTCAGTGCGTCGAGGCTCGTGCCTCGGAACGGCAGCTTGCCATCCACCAGCAGCCAGAGCAGCGTGCCGAGTGCCAGAGCGGCCGTGCCGAAGGCGATGGCGAACCAGAAGCCATCCCGCTCGCGCAGGGTCGCCCACTCCACACCGTCGAAGAAACGCCCCAAGGTCCAGCCCGCCAGCCAGACCAGGGGCAGCGCCAGGTTGAGAATGAGCCAGGGCATCTTCTCACCGGCGAGGCTCAAGGCCAGGTACATCGCGAAGAACCACCAAACCAGGAAGATCGGGAAGAGGCCCGGGACGCGCGGCTGCCCCTCGTCGGTCGCCGTCGGCCCCTGCCTGCCGCGCAGGAGCAGCGTCCCACCGGTGAACAGACCGACGAAGAGAGGCAAAAATTCATACGGGGGAATCAGCAGCAGGTAGTAATACCAGGGCTGCTCGCCGCGGCGAACGCCCTGCTGATCGATCCAGTAGCCCAACGCCCCTACCAGACCGCTCGCGATGCCGTAGCCGTTGGTCAGGAAGCTCGTGTGAAGCACCAGGTAGGGCACGTAGAAGACCGCCGCGGCCACGAGGAACTTGCGCAGGTCCCACACGGCACTTGCCAGGGCGAACGCCAGCCCGAACATCACCAGCACCACGCCGCCACTCCGCAGGATCCCGGCGCCTGAGTAGTCGAGTGCATCCCAGCCCAGGCCCAAGACTTTGCCGAAGAGAACGTCCACCCAGAGAGCCGAGGTCAACGGGAGCAACAGGGCGGCGATCATCACCAACAGGTCCCACGTGCGCGATTGGCGCCAATTGGATATCAGCCCGCGGCTCCACCGCCAGACGAAGAGTCCCAGCAAGAAAATCCAGATCACGGCGCTAAAGAGGAATGAGGTCTCCTTGTTCGAATAGAAGAGCGCCAACCCCGCGGCCGTTCCGTAGAGGTGGAACGGCTTACCTTCCTCGAGATAACGGAATATCATCCACACGATGATGGCCTGCCAGAGCATCGTGAAGATGTCCTCGCGGATGAAGCGCGAGTAGTAGAGGAACGAGGGCGAGATCAGGGTGAGGAAGACGGTCGCCAGCGCCCCCTTGGTGCCAATCCAGCGCCGCAGCAGCCAGGGAAAGGCTAAGATCGCCAGCCCGAACAGCACCGCGGACACCCGGACGGTGAAGTCGGAATCTCCGAAGAGCCAGAAAATGAACGCGGTGGCGTGGAAGAGCCACGGCCCGTGCATGAGAGGGTCGTGCTTGTAGCCGTTGCCGATGTAGAGATACCAGGAATAGACCGCGTGGAGACTTTCATCGTGGTGCAGCGCGCGGCCGCCCAGGTCCCAAAAGCGGGTGAGAACCCCCAGCAGGATGAAGACGCCAAAGAGCACCACGGCCCAGTCGAGGGTGACCAACCGCCCGATCGGGATGCTCAGCCAGTCGCGTCGTCGCAGTTCAACGGTTGAATCCATGCGTCGTTCCTCTTCAACCGTAGCACGGAGCCCATTTCTGCGCTTGCTCCGTGCTACGTCTACCTTCCTACTTGCCCTCTGGAACCTGGACGTACAAAATCGCCTCCTGTGCGCCCAACCCGCTCTGGACATCACGCATCACGAGCCATCGTAGGAGGGGCTGGCCGGTCAGGCCTGGCCACTGCCAGCTGGGCCGCACTGTGTAGCGGCTGCCAATCATGCCCGGCGGTGCGGGCTGATCCGGGCTGAGCAGCGCAGCGGTCGGTACGTCGGCGCTGCCCCCCTCCACCAGGGTGAGATGGCGGAAATCGCGCAGGTACCAATACGGCGCGGCGCCCAGCGAGCGCTGGAGGGCCACCGGGAGGCTGTTGCGCTCGTGCAGGCGCTCGTTGGAGGTTTCGGCCAGGAAGTGCGCTAGCGTGCGCAGGTCGGGATCGCTCGGTGTCCCCGCCGCGACGAGGGGCTCGCGCGGGTCGTTCCCATACATGAACGAGAGCATCCAGGCGGTGCGCAATGACACAACCGGTAGCAACAGCGCCGCCGTCAACCCGAGCGCCCGCAGCACTCCGCCGCCGCCACTCAGGCTCCAAATCATGGAGAGCCCCGACACCAACACCAGGAGGGCCGCAAAGGCCAACCAGAGGTGCAACGACTGGGCGGTCTGAAGGTAGGCGATGATGTTGAGCCAGAGGAACCCGCCGATGATGGCCACAAGTGCCAGGTAGGCCCCCTCAGCCTCCCACCGTCCCTCCCGTTGAACCGCACCGGCGATTCGGGCCAGCCCGGCCCCGCCGAGCAGTGCCAACGGCAGCGCCACCACTGCCACGCCTCCGGCCCAGCCACTGTTGAAGAGCGTCGCCGGCACCATGGTGACCGCTGTCCAAATGAGCAAGAAGATCACCCAGCCCGGCTGCCGCTCCACCCAGACGGCCGCTCCCGCAATGCCCAGGATAACGATTGGAAGTTCGTAGAGCAGCACGGCCAGCATGAAGGGGACCGGCAGCGCCGGTCCTCGACCGAAGATGGCCCCCAACCACTGCGCCGGCAGATCGAAGGCAGCCCCTAATCCGGCCGGATTGGTCCCCCCGGCCGTTGCCACCAGCACGAAGAGTGCGAGCCCCTCAAACGTGAGTCGCCCCGCCAGTGGTCGAAGGTCGCTCCAGATCGAGCGAACGTCGCCGTCGCGTCCCGAGACAGATAACTCCTCCCTCGCTTCCTCGTTCCTACTCTCCTTGTCTCCCCGCCTCCCACTGTACCGGAGCCAACCGACGAACAGCGTCCCGGCCACCAGCACCGACCAGAAGCCGGGCCCACTGGTCAGCCCCAGCGCCAGAGCGATGGTCATCAGCCAGGCATCGCCGCGCTGGCGGCTGCGCACGAAGCGGGCGACGCCGGCAACGAGCAGGAGGCTGAAGAACACGCTCAAGGCCTCGGGCTGCGCCTGGCGACTGAAAAAGAGCAGTGCGGGCGAGAACAGCACCAGGAGCGCCGCCCCCAGCGCAGTCCCTCGGCCCACGATCGGCCGGAGGAGCCAGAAACTCACTACTGTCGCGATGCCGGCCAGCGCCGAGATCGCCCGCGCCCATCCGTCCGTCTCACCGAACAATCTGAACAGGAGGGCGGTCGCATTCAACAGCAGCGGGCTCAGGCCACGACTCAAGTACCCCACTCCCTCGCCGCTCCCGGGGGTCCCTCCGGCCACCAGCGCCAGGCGCGCCTCAAGCTCGGCGAGCGGCCAGCGGGCCAGGTCGCCCACGCGCACCACTGTTGCCATCAGACCGAGGAGCAACCAGAGGGTGCTCTCGAGCGATGGACCCGCGGCAGCAGTTGTGACCGGCGGGGTCGGGGAGGTGAGTGGCTCGTGCTCCTCACCGTTGACGGGAGCCACAACAAGCGGCCCGGTGACGCGAGGGGGAGAGGGTTGTTGCTGTTTCTTGGCCATAGGGTCTTGGAAAGCGCCGGTGCGATCAGCGCCCAAAGATGATGACCTGCCCGCGTTCGAAAACAGGCGTCATGAACTGACGGAATTTCTCGATCTGCGGGGGCGTCAGGCCACCGGCGCAGGGTTGGTTGTTACGGAAGACTGGTCCTTGGCAGCGCTCGACCTGCCCGATGTAGACGTACTGGACGCCGTACGTATCGAGCAACGCGCGCGCCTCGTCCGGGTTCGTAGTGCGGTAGATCGTTTCGATGTCGGGCTGGCGGCGACCCGGCTCATCGTAGGTGCCGCGCCACTGCAATTCGTGGCCGCCCCATCCAAGGACGGTTGGGAATCCCGTCGCCATCGAGATCGAGCCGGCCTGGGAATACTGGTCGCCGGTCGCTTCGAGGATCGTCGGCTGACCGGGGACGTTGGCTTTGAGCCACTGAATCGCGGCGTAGTCATCGGGCCAGATGGCGGCGTACCAGGCCATCCCATCGAGGTTCGCCGGGCTGCGGAAATGGTCGGCCTTGCTCAGGGTCGCCGCCACCGGGTAGAGCAGCGAGCCAACCAGGAGCAGGGCGAAAGGAGCACCCCACGCCAGCCGGGCCGCCGGCGCAAGCCGTCGCCAGAGATAGGCCGCGCCGAAGACCGAGGCCACAGCGAAGAGCGTCCAGGCCTGGTAGTAGAGCTTGAAGACGGTATTCATGCGCGAGCCGAAGATGTCTTTGATGAAGACAAACTCGGTTCCCAGCGTCAGAAGCACCCCGACGGCGACGAGTAGCAGTGCAAAAAGCAGGTTCGGATCGGGCAGGCTGGCCGACAC
>DOUV01000293.1 GCA_003520455.1 Chloroflexota bacterium
CCCGCCGCTGCCGCTGGCCACGCCGCAGGCCACCCGCCAGGTGGAGGGGTGGGACGGCGGGACGCGCTGGATCAGCGCCACGGTCAGCCTGCGGCAGCAGGGGGGCGACACGCGCCTGGATTTCCAGTTCCAGGAGACCACCGGCGGCGTGACCGTCGAGTTCTACAAGGACAGCTGCCCGGCGGAGAGCACCAACCTGGCATACCAGCTGGACAACGTCGCCAGCGGTGACAGCCGGACCCTCAGCGGGCAGAACCTGCTCAGGCTGGTGGACGGCGGCCACGCGATGGTGCTGCGCACCGGCAGCCGGTCCACCTGCACCAGCCTGGGGGACCTCCCCAACGGGCCGTACAGCGACAAGATGATTGACACCGAGAAGCTGCAGAGCTATGGCATCTCGGTGCGCGACGCGGATAAAAACGGCAACGTGGTGGCCTACGTGCCCCTGAACGTAGTCAAGGATGAGACCGGCGGGGGCAAGGCTGCCTTTGCCGCCCGCATGCTCTACTGGCCCGCCCCCTCTCGGGGGGGGGGTGAAGGGTGGGGCAATGCCCACGAGGTGCGGGTGGTCTGGCTGGTGCAGATGCTGGACGATGAGGGGAACACCAACATGGTCCACGTCTATCCTGAGGAGTGGACCCTCACCGGCCTGAGCGTGCGCGAGGACCACGGCATGGAGATCGCCGTGGCCTTCGAGGACCCCGCCCAGGAAAGCGGCGACGCCCTCAAATCCGACGACCGTCTGTGGAAACTGGCCGATGGCCTGCAAAAGACCTTCACCTCCCCCCGCGACCAGAATGGCAACAACATTCGCGACATCGGCATTGTCACCACTCGAGAGGGGAAACCTATCGCCGACTCGACCATCAAAGCGCGCTTCGATAACCAGAGCAACGGCAGCATCCCGGACGGCGACGCCCGGCTGTGGGGCATCCCGCGCAACGCCCTGCGCGTGCTGACCTACGCCTACGACCACCAGGACTATCTGGCCAAGATTCCGTCGGAGATTACCCCGGACATTCTCAACACCTACTTCACCAGCGGCGGCCAACCGCGCACCGACGCGCCCACCCTGCTCTTCGCCCGCGAAGAGCACTACCGCAGCGCCGGGCTGGACATGACGGACGGCGTCATCGCCGTCTCCGGCAGCCGGGTGACGGTCAACATGGCCGCGGACAAGGTCTCGCTGGACACCCTGGCCAGCCTGAGCTGGGGACCCTATCGCCATCGAAACGGTGCGTGGGAAGCGTACCCCCTGGATGAATACTGGGACAAGATGGCGGTGCGCTTCAAGGAGATCTTCCAGGCCAACCCGCCCAGGGACGAGCGGGGGAATGCGATTACCGACCCCATCGCCCTGGAGGGCCTGGTGGGCGCGGCTCAGGCCTACTACATCGCGCTGACTCAGGGCAGCAACCGGGTGGTGCCATCCGACTACGTTGGCCTGATCACCGCCAAAGTCAGTGGCTACGTTGCCGACGCCGACCTGGCCCAGGCAACGGTCAACAGTACCGGCGCGGGGCTCGAGTTGGTGGCGAGCCTGGTGGCCGAGGACTTCTTCGACATGTTGCAGAAGCAACACGAAGAAGTCAGTGAGATGTTCGGCAACCTTTTTCAGCAGGACAAACGGGGGAAACTCAAGATACTCGGCGACCTCCTCAAGGGGAAGGTGACAGAGTTTCGCAATCTGCGCACCAACGCCTTGAGCACCGCCGGAACTGGCCTGGCCGTGGCCGCCCTGGGCCTGTCGATTGGGGCCAGTTTCAGCAAAGACGAGACGGTGAAGCATATCACTCTTGGCGTGGCCGTCGCCGCCACGGCCTACGATTTTGCGAACACCATCAAGGGCATTGCCAGCGCGACCAAGGGTGTGAGCGGCTTTGCCAACAAAATGGCCGCCATCGGCAAACAGATCCACGGCGCCGCGATGAAAGCCGGCATCGTCTTGACCGTGATTGCCATCGGCGTGACGATTGGTCTCTTTGTCGCCCAATGGGCGATGGGCGCGTTCAGCTCTTTCGGCAGCCTGAAGTTTAACGCCGCGCTGGCCGCAACGATTGCCACCATCATCGCCACGGTCATCATGTTTGCCATCAGTCTCATCCCCATCGTGGGACAGATCATCGCCGCCGTGATTGCCGTGGTGGACGCCGTCATCAACCTGATTTGCGCCCTCACAGACTCGAAAAGCGACATCTGTAAGGGCATCTCCGGCTATCTCGCCGAGGCCATTGCGTGGACCATCTATAGCCAGACCGCGCTGGTGAGCAACATGGGTGACCCGGACCGCACCAAGACCTGGGACTTCAAACCAGCGCTGGTAGACGCCGGGCAGGGCTTTGCCGAAGGCAACCAGGTCCGCTACAGCATGAAAGTGGAGAATGCCATCACCCTGGGCGAGCCCGATAATTGGAAAGGGTATGTCTACTGGTGGCAGTACGACTACGGCAACCTGGCTTTGGCCACCTTCAGGTATGCCCTCCAGGCCGAGGAGCAGGACCTCAAAGGCATCGAGCTCGGCCAGATGCAAGGCGCCTGGCAGCGGATAAACCGTTACTTCAAGGGTAAAGATGCCCTGGTGGCGGTCCAGGGCGTGTCCGGCGCGGCCCCTCTGAGGGAGACGGGGATCAACCGCCCGGTCAACCTCTACCTGACCGAAGCCTACGCCGTCCCCACCCAGGAGTGCTGGATCATTCCTGTGCCTCCCTATGCGGCCTGCAGCATCAAGACCGATGACAACGATGGCAAGAGCAACCACACCGACCTGGGCAAAGGCCTCTATTGGGACGTCTTCCCGGCGACGCTGGACGGATTCTATCAAGGCGTTGCCAAAGACGGCGGATTTTCGCTCGCGTGGGGCCAGGATGATTGGCCCACCTTCCCGCGCATGAAGGACTTCGACGGCGACGGCCTGCTGGGCAAAGCCGACGGCGGCAATGACCCCAACGACGGCCGGTGGGACAGCGACGGCGACGGCCTCGCGGATCCCTTCGAGCTGGAGCAGGGCAGCGACCCGCAACTCGTTGACACCGACGGCGATGGTCTGTCCGACTACGAGGAAGCGGTGCTGGGGACCAACCCCAATCGTCAGGATAGCGACGGTGACGGCTTGCCCGACAAGCAGGAGCTGGACGGCTGGGAGCTGGTCTACGACTTCGCCGCCGACGGTACGCCGCTCACCACCTGGGTCACCTCCGACCCGTTGAGCGTGGACGCCGACGGCGACGGCCTGACCGACTTCCAGGAAAAGACCTACGGGTTCCACCCCCAGGTCATCAACGACCCCAACGTGCTGAGCTACGAATCGCAGGTGCGCGAGACCGGCGCGCCGGTGCTGCTGCTGCGCTTCGAGGAGAACGCCGGCGCGACGACCTTCAGCAACGTTTCCGGCGAGATCAACAATGGCGCCTGTGCCTCCCCCCTTGGAGGGGGGTGTCCCGCCGCCGGGCACACCGGCCGGTATGGCAACGCGCTGGTCTTCGACGGCGCGGACGATGTCGTGACCGTGAAGCAATCTGCCTCCCTCAACCTGGCCAACACATCCTTCACGGTGGCCTTCTGGGCCAAACGCAACGCCGCCGGCCGCTGGGACATGGCCATTGGGCAGGGCACGGACAGCAACAACCAAGGGCTGCACATCGGGTTCAGAGACAACAACACATTCACCTGCGATTTTTACGGCAACGGCCTGGACACCGCCGCGGCCTATACCGACAGCGACTGGCACCACTGGGCCTGCACCTACGATGCCGGCTCGCGCAGGCAGATCATCTACCGCGACGGGGCCAACGTCGCTCAGCG
Source organism: Chloroflexota bacterium (assembly GCA_003520455.1). The sequence goes on from DOUV01000293.1 coordinate 3,802, forward strand.
CACGGCCTCGGCGCACTATCAGGGTGCCGGCGACGTGTGGGTGGGCAAGGCGCCCTGGGGCGCTCACTTCAGCGGCCGCCTGGACGAAGTCGCCGTCTTCGCCAAAGCCCTCTCCCAGGCCGAAGTCCAGGCCTCCATGGAGGCCCGCTACAATCCCAACGACCTGATCGTCAAACCGGGCGATACTCTCTCCTACACCGGCACGGTCCAGAACAACCTGTGGACTCGCTACGCCCGCGGCCTGCTGACCACCGACTTCCCCGGCGGCCTGGAGAGCGCGGTGCCGCCGGCGACCTTCATCCTGCCACCCGGTAGCGAACGTACCATGAGTGGCGATGTGACCGTCAGGTCCGACGCCACCTCCGGCCGCGCCAACCTGACCCAGGTGGCCGGGGCGATTGTGGTGGACCCGGCCGATACTTCCCGGCCTGCCGCCAGCGACGCGGCCCTGCACCTGCGTTTCGACGATCCGCCCGGCGCCGGCCTCACCGGGGGCTTTGCCAATGCCGCGGACCCCACTGGTAAGACCGCGGGCAGCTGCAGCGCCTCTCCCCCCGATGCGGGGGGAGTCGGAGGGGGGTCGTGCCCCACCAGCGGTGTCCCCGGCCGCGACAACCAGGCGGTGCTGTTCGATGGGATCGATGATTACGTTCAGGTTCCCCATGACTCCGCTTTCGACTTCGGCCGTTACACCGATTTCAGCGTGTCGCTCTGGGTGAAAACAGCCGGCTGGTCGGGCGACCCGGTTCTCGTCTCCAACAAGGACTGGACGTCGGGCAAGAACAAAGGCTTCGCGCTGGCGGCCGCAAGTGACGGCACGTGGCAGGTGAACGTCGGGGACGGCTCCAACCGCGTGGATCTCCAAGCGGGCACGATAATTAACGACAACCAGTGGCATCACCTGGCTGCAACCTTTGACCGGGACGGGCACGCCGAGCTCTACCAGGATGGCAATTCCGTGGCCTTCTTGTTTTCGATAGGAAACATTGGGGACATCAACACGACCTATCCCATCGCCATTGGGCAGGACGGCACGCTCAAGTACCCCCACAAGTTCGCCGGCCTCATCGACGACGTGCGCATCTACCCGCGGGCCTTCTCCTGGATTGAGGTCAGGTATGACCTCTACCGCGCCGCGCCGAGGGTCAGCATGCACTTCGACGAGGCGGCGGACGAGATCCGCTTATACGAAGTGGGCGCCTACGGTCCGCCGGGGCCGACCTATGACGTGGCCGTCGCCGGAAACTATGCTTACGTGGCCGCTCAGTGGGCTGGCCTGCGGGTGGTGGACGTCTCCAACCCCGCCAGCCCGCGCGAAGTAGGCGCCTCCGACAACCCTGGGGATGCCTGGGACGTGGCCGTGGCCGTCGCCGGGAACTATGCCTACGTGGTCCATTACGTGTACGAGACGAACATGATCCGCGATAGTGGTCTGCGGGTGGTGGACGTCTCCAACCCCGCCAGCCCGCGGGAAGTGGGTATCGTTGACACGCCGGGGCAGTCCCATGATGTGGCCGTTGCCGGGAGCTATGCCTACGTGGCCGATGGCGAGAGTGGCTTGCGGGTGGTGGACGTCTCCAACCCCACCAGTCCACGAGAGGTGGGCGCCGTCGACACGCCAGGATATGCCCAAGGCGTGGCCGTCGCCGGGAACTATGCCTACGTGGCCGATGGTAATAGTGGTCTGCGGGTGGTGGATGTCTCCAACCCCGCCAGCCCGCGCGAGGTGGGCGCCGTCGACACGCCGGGAACTGCCTGGGGCGTGGCCGTGGCCGGGAGCTACGCCTACGTGGCCGATTGGTGGTACGGCGTGCGGGTAGTGGACATCTCCAACCCCGCCAACCCGTGGGAAGTAGGCGTCTACTGGGCACCGGGGACTGCCGAGGGCGTAGCCGTCGCCGGGAACTATGCCTACGTGGCCAATTGGGATAAGGGCCTGCGGGTGGTGGACGTTTCCGACCCCGCCAGCCCACGGGAAGTGACCGCCTCCGACACGGCGGGGTATAACGAGACAGCCAGGGGCGTGGCCGTCGCCGGGAGCTATATCTACCTGGCCCAGGAGAATGACGGCCTGAGGATACTCTCTCTCGCTGCAGGCAATTGCTCCCTGGGGGGCATAAACCCGCAGGCGGGCGTCAAGGGTATGATGGGGCTGGCCGCCCAATTCGATGGGCAGGACGACTATGTGACATTGGGAAAAGCCGATTCGCTGGGCTTGTTCTCAAATAGCTTCACGGTGATGGCCTGGATCAGGGGGGACCAGTTTGCGTCCGGCGACCACGCCATCCTGGGGACTGACAAGCGCAGCAATAACCAAGGCCTGCACCTGGTCGTCCGCGACGGCAAGCCCTATATGGGCTTCTACGGCAACGACACTGCCGGCACGACGGAGCTTTCACCCAACATCTGGTACCACCTCACCTGGCGCTACGACATAGACAAGCAGGAACAGGCTATCTTTGTCAACGGCTACCTGGATAAAGCCGTGGGCAACCGCAGTTGGTTCGTCGGCGCCGATCAAACCGTCCACATTGGTCGCGCCCTGGGCGGCAGCTACTTCAACGGCCGCATCGACGAACTGGCCATCTACAACCGCGCCCTCTCGGACGATGAAATCCGCGACATCTTCCTCTACCAGGGCAAGTGGATCGAGGAGCGCCAGACCCACGAGATCACTATCGACGCCGAAGCCCCGACCTCCAGCCTGCGCTCCTACAACCCGGCGGGCGCCAACTACCGCCCCAACCGGGACGCCGTGCTGGACATCCAGGCCACCGACGCCACTTCCTACGTGGCACTGGCCGAACTGGGCGTCAAGAAGGACGGCCAGAGCGGCTTCACCTGGACGGCCGCGCCCGAATGCCAGGATACCTCCCCTCTACCAGGGGGGAATGAGGGAGGGGCCTGGTGCCCCACCTTCGATCCGGTGCAGTTTGGCGGCGAGGGTACCTACACCCTCCAGACCCGCGCCACCGACGCCGTGGGCCACCGCGAGACGCCGGGGACCTCCTACACCCTCTCCGTGGATGGCACACCGCCCGCCGCGGCCTTTACCCGCCCTGTTTCCCCCCTTCAAGAGGGGGGGACGGAAGGAGGAGTACTCCTGTCGCCGCAGCCCCACCCCACCGTTGCCAATGCCTGGCTCCTCCCCCTCTCCGGCACGGTCAGCGATCCGAACCTGAACAGTGGCGTTACCGGCAGCGGCGTCGCGGCTGACAGCATCAAAGTGACGTTGCTGGATGCCAGCGGCAACCCCGCCGGAGCCGGGCCTCAGCGGGCCTCCGCCACCAGCGATCAGTGGTCCGTGGAGTACGTCTTCTACGAGGCCAATCCCACCGGCGTCTACACTCTCACCGTGGAAGCCGCCGACATAGTGGGCAACACAGCCACCACCAGCCTGGGGACGATCCAGGTGGACGCCACCCCGCCGATCACCTCCCTCGACCTCAGCGGCGTTCCCACGACGACCGTCACCAGCACGCTCACCCTGCGTGGCCAGGTGACCGATACCCAGACAACCGGCGTGGCCGGGGTGGAGGTAGCCTTCACGCCCCTCTCGACGAATTATCCTTCGTACAACGAGATCCCGCCCGCCGGCCAGGTGCTCCACCTGCCCCTGGACGATACGCCGGACCAGGACGGCAACCTGAGCTTCCAGGATCTTTCCGGGAGCAAATACGACGGCACCTGCTCCGGCGACGCCTGCCCCACCGCCGGCGCGCCCGGCCACATCGAGGGGGCGGCGCAGTTCGACGGGGTGGATGACTATG
>DOUV01001081.1:0-4196 GCA_003520455.1 Chloroflexota bacterium
GGCCTGATCTACGCCGTCAACCCCTTCGGTGCCGACCACCAATCCTCCGAGCACGACCCCTTCTACGAGGCGGGCGCCGGGACCCTCTACCACGAGCGGCTGGCCGAGATCGGACTGGCCGACTACACCCCCGTCCGGCGTCCTGGACGAGAACAAGGTGCGCTTCACCCTGGTCACCCAGTACGCCTACAGTATCCTGGACACGCTTAACCTCTGCCAGTTCGATTGGGGCCCGGCCTGGCAGCTCTACGGCCCTGGACCGATGGTCGAGATGGTGCGCGCGGTCACCGGCTGGGAGGACGTCACCCTCGAGGAGCTGATGCGCCTGGGGGCCAGGCGCGTCAACCTGCTGCGGGCCTTCAACACCCGCGAGGGCTTCACTCGCGAGCACGACACCCTACCACCACGCATCGTCGAGGACGCACTCGCGGACGGCCCCACAGCCGGCACGACCTTCAGCCGCGAGGTGCTCGAAACCGCGCTCGATACCTACTACCGCCTGGCCGGATGGGATGTCGAGACCGGCAACCCGACGCGCGCCACGCTCGAGTCACTCGGCCTGGGCTGGGTCGCCGGGCAGTTGGGGCTGTAGGCAATCAATGGATGGCCTTCGGCCACCATAAACCCACCGATGACGTGCATCGCCAGGCTGGCATAGTTTTTGCTCCCACACGTAGGCGTGTACCCCGTCTCGAACGTGGCTCTCCTCGGGAAGGTCACGTGAGTGAGGAGAACCTAAGTGCAGACGATAATTGGGGCCATCTTCGTGATCGCGATGCTGATCCTGGCAGCGGCCTTCATCTACTTCCTCGTTCGTGGAACGACCGAGGCGACCGAGGCGGTCGAGGAGACTGAGGAGGAGATCCGTGCTCAGGAACACCTGCCGGAGCCGGGAACTGACATCACACCACCATCATCCGGGCTGGTGACAGAGGCAATTCCCAAGGGTGCAAGAATCCCAGAGGAAGAAAGCCCAGAACGAGCGGTTCCCGAATAAGGGGACGTCAGCAATGACGAAGGGCACGACAGCTCGTCGCGTCCTTTTTATGCCTGACACAGTTGGCCGGACGAGCCTGCCCTCACTCGCCGCCAGGCTGAGTGTGAACCGTTGGACCGATGGCGCGAATGAGCCTTCTCCCGGCAACCTTTCAACCCGTGAGCGCCTATTCTTCAAGCCTGCTGAGTTGCGGACTCTCCAGTGGCACGGGCACCGTAACGCAAACGGTCGTTCCCTGGCCCGGGCTGCTCTCAATGGCAAAGGTTCCGCCCAAGGGTGCGACCCGCTCACGCATGGTGAAGAGTCCCATTCCGTTCAGTGTGGGGCTGTCCGGATCGAAACCAGAGCCGTCGTCACTGATCGTGAGCGTGACGGCGAGCGACTCGAGGTCCAGGAAGATACGAACGGTCTGGGCCAGGGCATGCTTGACAACGTTGTTGAGGGCTTCCTGGACGACGCGGTAGAGCGCCTCCTCGTGCCCCTCAGGCAATCGTCGTTCTCCACGATGCTCGAACTCGACTGCCAGGTGGTGGCGCGACTTGGTGGCATCGGCATGCTTGCGCACGGCGTTGACCAGGCCCTCCTGCTGGAGAGCGGCCGGCCGTAACTCGAAGATGAGCGCGCGCATCTCGGCGAGGGCGCCCTGGGCCAATTCCTGAAGCTGGTCGAGCGTGCAGATCGCCCGTTCCGGATCCCTGGTGAGCAGGCGGCGCACGGTGCGCGTGGTCAGGGTGATGCTGAAGAGACTCTGGGTCACGGAGTCGTGCAGTTCGCGAGCCAGGCGTTGGCGTTCTTCGAGGGTCGCCACCCGGCGGGACTGGCTGAGGAGCTGTTGGTTGGTCACGGCGAGCGCCAGGAGATTGGCGAAGCTCTGGTACAGACGCGACTCATCAGGGGTGAAACGGGTCTCATTCAGAAAATACAGTGTGAGCGCCCCGACGGCCTTGCCCTGGACGTTGAGCGGGTAGGCGGCCAGCCCGGTATAGCCCTCATCCCTCGCCGCCTGGCGCCAGGGGACCATCCGCTCGTCATGGAAGGCATTGACGACGAGATCGGGCTGGCCGGTCCGGAGGGCCGTTGCCGCCCCGGCCCCGCTCTCGAGTGAGAGCCGCTGCTCGGTGTTGACCAGGTCCACGTAGTGCTGGCTCAAGTTGTGGACGGCAACGATAATACAGTGGCTGCGCGTGTCGTCGAGGACGAAGAGTGCCGCCCGATTGACCCCGGTGACCCCTTCCAGCACGTCAATGCACCGATCGAACATCGCCTGGAGATCGTGGGCCAAATTGAGTTGGAGTGAGGTCTCGTAGAGCGCCTGGAGCTGGCGCACCTGCTGCTCGCTCTGCTTGAAGAGGCGCGCGTGCTCGATGGCCACCGCTGCATGGTCGGCAAAGGCGGTGGCCAGGCCGATCTCTTCCTCACAGAAAGCATCGACCTCGGTCCGATCGAGCGTGATCATCCCGATGACCTGCCCCTTGACGACCAACGGCACGCCCAACCAGGAGCGAATCACGGTACTGAAGATCCGAAACAAAGGCCACTCTTGCTGTACGTCGGGGATCATCAGTGGGCGGGCGTTCCGAATGACGCTGGTGTTGGGCGTACTCCCGTTGATCGCAAAGCGCATCCCGACCACGTTCTCGCTGAAGCCACGGCTGGCAATGACCATCACGTGCTGGCTATCAGCCTCGAGAAGTTGAACCGAAGCGCTGGTGTAGGGCACCACCGTCCCAAGGCCGTCGAGGATGCGGTCGAGAACGCTGTCGAGGGCGAGGTCGGAGCTGACAACTGCGGTGGCCTCGCGCAGGCGGTCGGCGATCTGGCGGCGGTGCTGCTCGGCCTCGAAGAGGCGTGCATTTTCGATGGCAGTGGCGGCTTGATTGGCGAATGCGGTGAGCAGCCGGACGTCCGCCGCGCCAAAGTGCCCTTTGCGCTTGTTGAGGAGCGAGATGGCGCCGATCACCTGGCCTTTGACACTCAACGGCACCGCCAGAATCGCGCGCACGTGCAACTCATCACCCCGGTAGATCTCACCCGGCTCGGGGTGGTTCGTTACCTGCGGGCGGCCGGTCAGAAACGCGCGCCCGACCACGGAGCAATCCACCGGCAACGTGTAACCCACGAGCGGTGCCGCTCTCCCCAGGCCAACGGCCACCGAGAGCGCCTTGGCCTCGGCCGGTGGTTCCTCCGCCACGAGGACGGCGCAGCCCTCGACCCCCGCGAGCCCGAAGGCCTCGTCGGCGATGATGCTGAGCACCTCTTCCCGAGAAAGGTTCTGGACCAGAGAGGCGGCGGTGCTCTGTAATGCCTGGCTCTCGGCCAGGCGCGAGCGCAGCCGAAGGTTCTGGGTGATCTCGCGGTTCAGGGTGAAGAGTGCACTGGCGATGATCAGGCTCCCCAGCCCCCACAACAACAGGCGCGTGTTGCCCTCGATCGGCGGCGGCGGGTCGCGCCAGCCAACGGCCACATGCCACTGGCCGTTCGCTACGGCAATCGGCGCCTCGTCGCTTCTATAGGGAAACTCGGCCCGCCCGTAGAAGAGGTCGTCCTGGCTGTCGGTCACACGCACGAGAAAGTCGTCTTGCCTCGTGCCGATGAGCGCGTTGCGCACAAGGCGGTCGGAGTAGTAGACCCCGACCGCGAAGCCGACCAGGCGCTCCCCCACGAAGGCCGGCTCGATCACGTAGATCGCCCGCCCCGCGTTCACCTCCTGCGGGGTCTGGATGGGGTCTGAGACCACACGGGCGCGCCGCTGCACCGCCCGGTCGATAAATGGCACGATCGCCGGATCATCGCGCAGACGGGGGGGATTGGCGGCCAGCGTTTCGAGGGAGAATAAGGGGTAGAGGTAGCGGACTTGCGAGTCGGGATCGGCCCAGAAGACCACGCGCATCGGACCACGCCGGTCGTAGAGCCCGCTCACGAAACGATCGAACTCCTCCTGGCTCGCCTCGGGCCGGGTCTCGATGAACGCGCCTAAGGCTCCAATCGGTTGGAGGCGATCCACCAACGCCGTCTCGAGGCGCGCGCGCAGAGCAACCGCGTTGGTCGTGAGCTCACGGTCATTGAGGCGGGCCTGGACTTGCTGAGCCCCAAGATCGAGCTCGAACAGGATCAGGAGTCCCAGGATCAGGACTGCCAGACTGATCAGCCATCGGCGCATAAGGAAAGAATTCTCTTCTAGAGAGCCGGTCAAGAAATC
>DOUV01001081.1:4340-7711 GCA_003520455.1 Chloroflexota bacterium
CGGAAGTCTGAGGACTTGACCGGTGCTCTAGCTACCGGTTCGGCACCTCGCGGCACGGCGAAGTGCACCAGAATGGTAGGCGCCTTTATCTCCGCCTGTCAATAGCCCTGTGACGGAAAGTTCCTACACCAATTGGGTGAGGCCGGGCGAATGCTGAGGCAGCCAACCCACCTCCCCAGACACAAGAGGCCAAATTTCCGACCACGCACACACCACGGCACCGGGAAACTGCCAGGAGAGGCTTGATCCTGGGCCGCGACGCGGGTAGACTCTACAGAGTGTGGCGGGCTTGACGGGCCACAGGACATGGTCGGCAACTGCGGTGCGACGCACTTCGGAAAGTGCGTCGCACCTGAAAAGGAGCGTCGCTATGCCAGGAAGATCAATCTCCCGCGGAACGTGTGTCTACTGCAAAAGAACGTTGGCGAAATCAGGCATGACCAGGCATCTGCAGGCCTGCGAGGCGCGCCGGACAGCCCAGGCATCCTCCGGATTGGACGGGCCGGCTCAGAGCAGCCTCCTCCACCTGGTAGTGGAAGGGCGCTATGCCCCTGAGTACTGGCTGCACCTCGAGGTTCCGGCCTACGCCACGTTATACGACCTGGATGACTTTCTTCGTGGAATCTGGCTGGAATGCTGTGGGCACATGAGCTCCTTTACGATCGAGGAGAGAGGGTACATCTCGAGCCTCGATTTCTGGTGGAACGATGAAGACAGCGACATGCGCGTTGCCCTCGGCGACGTTCTCAGCCCAGGCTTGAAATGTGCCTACGAGTATGACTTCGGGAGCACGACCGCCTTGACCATCCGAGTTGTTTCCGAGCGCCAGGGAACGATGACCGGTGGACAGGTCAACATCCTGGCCAGAAATGAGCCGCCCGACATCCGCTGCGACCTGTGCGGCCAACCGGCCACAACCATCTGCACGTTCGATGAGTATACCGTGGCCTGCGATCGTTGTGCTGAAAGTGGGGAGTTCGATGAAGAGGGCTTCCTGCCGCTGGTCAATTCGCCCCGTGCCGGCGTCTGCGGCTACACCGGACCGGAGGACGAGAGGTGGCCCTGATCCCCAACGAGCGGGCGCGCCATACGGACGAAGATGCCGATCACCCGCCTCCGGCGACGCCGTGACCGCTGTTCTAGCCAGTAGAACAACCTGCGCAGCGGGCAGATACACCCGAGATGGCACGCGGCACCGTGGCGCCCGCCCTCGTTCCTTCCTGGTGCTCACCCTCACGCCCGAAGCCCCGGCAACCCTCAGGCCCCCGGTGCCGCACGCCATCCCCACGATACTCCGTATCCTGAACATTCCCCTTCGTTTCTTGGGCCGTCCCAATTGCCTTCAAGGCATTTCGCTCTTAGAATACCGGCTTGTTTGCCGAGTCAAACCGAGCGGGAAATACCTGATGAACGCCGACCCCGGCCGACTGCGCGTGGCCGTCGTCTTGCCCACCTTCAACGAAGCCGGCAATATCGGACCATTGATTGACGCCAACCTGCAAGCCTTGACAGCGGCCGGATACCCGGCGCAGGTTATCGTCGTTGACGACGACTCGCCCGATGGAACCTGGCAGGTGGTGGAGAACGCCTCCGCCCGCGATTGCCGCATCCGCCTGATCCGCCGCACGACGGAGCGTGGGCTGACATCCGCCATTTGGACCGGGATTCAGGCCGCCGAGGGAGCGGACGTCGTCTGCTGGATGGACTGCGACTTCTCGATGCCACCCGAGATGGTGCCGGACCTGGTTCGCCTGACCGAGACGCGGGGTGCCGACGTTGCCGTGGGTTCGCGCTACCTCCCCGGCGGCAGCGACGTGGCGCACTCAGTCGCCGGCCAACTCCTCAGCCGGGTCATCAACGGCGCCTCGGCGCTGGTGCTGGACCCGCGCGTCACCGACTACACCAGTGGCTTCGTCGCCGCCCGCCGCCCGGTGCTGCTGGCCCTGGGCCTGCGCGGCGATTACGGCGAATACTGCATCGACTTGCTCTACCGCGCGCTCAAGCAGGGCCTCACGGTCGTCGAACTGCCCTACCGCTGCGCCCCCCGCCGCGCTGGCGAGAGCAAAACCGCCACGAACCTGCCTGGCTATCTTCGCCGTGGACGGAAATACGTAACAACGGTGCTGGGCCTCCGCTTCGGTGTGCGGAGCCGGCCGGAGGATTTCTACCATGCTGAAGCCCGTCAACCTTGAGGTGCGTGACCTCGGCGACCGTGCCGAGGTCATCCCCGGACGAGACCCCGAGCTGCGAGTCCGTCTGAAGCGCATTCCCGTCTCGGAAGAGGATCTCTCGCACGGCATCATCCCGGTCTGCGAGCCGACACTCAACGGCAACGAGATCAAGTACGTCCTGGAGTGTCTTGAGAGCAACTGGATCAGCTCAGCCGGGAAGTTTATCCCGAAGTTCGAGCAACAGTTCGCCGCCAGATGCGGCTGCCACTACGGCGTTGCCGTCGCCAACGGCACCGTGGCCCTCCACCTGGCCCTGGCAACTTTGGGTCTCGGGCCAGGCGATGAGGTCATCATCCCCACTTTCACCATGATCGCGACGATCAACGCGGTCGCTTATACCGGGGCGACGCCGGTGCTGGTGGACAGCGAGTTGGACACCTGGAACATGGATGTCGATCAGGTGGCCGCCAGGATTACTTCCCGCACCCGGGCGATCGTGCTGGTCCACACCTACGGCCACCCGGTCTGGATGGACCCGCTCTGGGAGTTGGCCAACAAGCACGACCTCGCCATCATCGAGGATGCCGCCGAGGCCCACGGTGCCGAGTACAAGGGCCGGCCGGTCGGCTCGCTGGGTCACTGCGCTGCGTTCAGCTTCTACGCGAACAAGATCATCACGACGGGCGAGGGCGGCATGATCACCACCAACGACGAGCGCATCTACAAGCTTGCCCGCAATCTGCGCGACCATGCTTTCAGCGAGGAGCGCCATTTCTGGCATAAGTACCTGGGCTACAATTACCGCATGACCAATCTGCAGGCGGCGGTCGGACTGGCCCAGGTCGAGCAGATGGATACCTTCGTCGTCAACCGCCGTCGCAATGCGGAGCGCTACACGCACGCGCTCAAAGAACTGCCGGGCCTCGAGACACCACCCGAAGCACACTGGGCCAGGAATGTCTTCTGGATGTACGGTCTCCGTGTGAACGAGAACGAGTTTGGCATGAACCGCGATGCGCTCCGCGCCTACCTGGCCGACCGTGGCATCGAGACACGGACGTTTTTCATCCCGATGCACCTCCAGCCGATCTACTACGAGCGCTATGGCCACGAACGGCATCCCAGGGCCGAGTTGCTCTGCAAGACCGGCTTCTACCTCCCGTCGTCGTCCTCGCTGACCAACGACCAGATCGACTACAT
>DOUV01001081.1:7731-8057 GCA_003520455.1 Chloroflexota bacterium
GTGGACGTCGTTCGCCAGGCGCACCTGAGTCGGCGCCGGTAACCACGGGTAGGGCCGTTGAACCGCCAAGAGTGCGAAGGGCGCAAAGATCCAGAGAGTTCGACTGCGCACCTTTTGTGCCCTTTGCATTTTCCAAAGCGAGTGCGATGTACCCGTCCGAATACCAACGCCTGTTCGAGAACGAGCAACACCACTGGTGGTTCTGCGCCCGGCGCGCGATCGCCCGCGCACTGCTCGACCACTACCTCCCGCCTGCTCGCGGCCGGCGCCGCGTCCTCGACGCCGGCTGCGGCGCCGGCGGGAATCTGGCCCTGCTCCGCCGGTAT
>DOUV01000148.1 GCA_003520455.1 Chloroflexota bacterium
CTCCGGGCCGGGGACCTGGCGAGGGCACAAGCACTTCTGGAACGGGCGGCCGAACTGCTCGCCGGCTATGCCCAGCTCGAAGTGGCAGCGTCCGTGCGCCTGGCGGCGCTACATCTGCGTCGAGCTGAGCTCGAGGCCGCCCGGCAGCGGCTGGCGCGCGCGCTGGAGATCGTCCGGGCACGGAACCTCGACCACCTGTTGCTGCTCGAGTTGGCCGGCAATCCCGCGTTGCCGGCCTTCGCCCTGGAGAACGACCTCCACACTGACTACTTGCTGACCTTGCTTGGACGGCTGCCGGAGCCGGCCCTGGAGCCGATTCGGCGCCTGCTTGCGGAACCCGGCCAGCCTCGCCGCCGGGCGCTCATGGAGATCCTCACCACCACTGGCCTGATCACCCGGCAGCCCGTCGATCCCGGACCGCTTGCGGCTATCGATCTTCTCTGCCTGGAGTTTCAGACGCTGGGTCAGTTCAAAGCCCGCTATGCCGACACCGACTTGACGCCCGAGCTCAGCCGGCGCCGGAGTTGCCGCCGGTTGCTTTCTTTCCTCCTGGCGAACCGCCATCGTGCCATCCCGCGCGAGCAGATCATCGAGGCCCTCTGGCCCGGCATCAGGCCGGCGGCCGGCGCCAATCGCTTCAACGTCGCGCTCTCCTGGCTGCGGCGGATTCTTGAACCGGGGCTTACCTCGGGGAGTGACTCGCGGGCCATCGTGCGCGAGGAGGACCGCTACCGGCTGGTAACCGAGATCTGCCGCCTGGACGCCGACGAGTTTGTCCGGCTGGTGTCGCCGTTGGTGCACGGTCGCCAGCAGCGGCGGCTCACCGCGCACCAGGAGCAAGCCCTGGTCCATGCGACCGTGCTCTATCGTGGGGAGTTTCTGGAAGAGTATCCTCACGAAGAGTTCCTGGATGACGAGCGCGCCTGCCTGCATGAGATGCAGCGGCTGGCCCTCGTGCGCCTGGGCGACCACTATCGCTCGCGCCGGCAGGCTGGTCGAGCGCTGCCCTGCTTTCGGGCGGCCCTGGCACTCGATCCCTGCCGCGAGGAGGTGCATCGCCGCACGATCTTCGCCCACCTGGTGGCCGGTGACTGTGCCGCCGCCGTCCGTGCCTGGCAGGAGTGCGTCACCGTCCTCCACGGCGAGGTTGGGGTCGCGCCGGGACCAACGACCCAAGTTCTGGCTCGGCGCCTGTTGGGCGTGACGGGATCCTGAGCCCAGAAAGCCCCTATTAAGTCCCCAGAAAGCAGTTACTGCTATACAAATGCTTCATATCGACTCTCGCGCCTCCCGAGCCAACCGCAGCCTCGTAAGAGCCCTACAAGATTAGCCTGAGCCAGAGGGGCTCAGATTGCTGATGGTCGCGCAGAACGCCGAGATGGCCCTCACGATTGCTCGCCGCGCCTGCCTCCTGTGAACAGGATTCGAGCGCGACGATCGGCAGTTTCAGCAGTTGGTGACCGATTTCCTGCACACTTGATTGTCCCGGAAAGGAGGGCATCGCATGCAACCAACTGGAGAAGAACTCACCCGGCTCTATCGCTTGATGCTGCTCACGCGAAAAACTGAAGAGGCCGTGGATAGCCTCTTCACGGAGGGCAAGATTCGCGGGATGGGCCACTGGTCCACCGGCCAGGAGGCGGCCGGCGTGGGCGTGGCGGCCGCGCTACGCCCTGACGACTACCTCTTCCCGACCCACCGTGGGTGGCCCGAGTTTATCGGCAAGGGCATGCCGGCGGCCAACCTCGTCGCGGAGTTCGCGGGCAAGGCCACCGGCTATTCCAAGGGCAAGGGGGCCGTCCACATCTCGAGCGCCACGCACGGGATCGTCGGCCTGGTCGGCAGCCTGGGCTCCGATTTCCCGGTGGCGGTGGGAGCCGCGCTGTCCGCCACGATGCGCGGCACCGACCAGGTCTCCTGCGTCTCCTTCGGCGAGGGCACTGCGGCCCAGGCGGACTTCCACCCCGCCATGCACATCGCCATGCTCTGGAACCTGCCGGTGATCTTTGCCTGCGTCAACAATCAGTACACCGAGCTGCACCACTACCGTGAGGTCACTCACCTGGACAACACCCTCGACCTGGCCCGCGGCTACCACATGAACGCTCTCATGGTCGAGGACGGCAACGACGTGGCCGCCGTCCACGGTGCGATGAGTGAGGCCGTCGCCCGAGCGCGTGCGGGCGATGGGCCGAGCATGTTGGAGATCAAGACCTATCGCATGGCGTCCCACTTCACCGGCGACCCGGGCACCTACATGCCTCAGGACGAAATCGCGGCCTGGAGGCAGCGCGATCCCATCGCGCGGTGCCGCGCCCGCCTGCTGGGCGACGGCATCCTGGACGAGGTCGAACTCGGCGAACTCGAGGGGGCCGTCGTCCAGGAAGTGCACGAGGCGATGGAATTTGTTTTGGATAGCCCGTTGCCCAGCGTGGACGACATGTTCACCGGGCTCTACGTGGAACGGGAGGTGGCGCGATGACCCGCCAGATCGTCTACGCGCAAGGGTTGGGTGAGGCATTTGCGGAAGAGATGGCCCGCGACGAGCGGGTCTTCATCCTGGGGATCGATGTCCAACGAGCCGTGTTTGGCGTGACCGCCGGCCTGGTTGACCAATTCGGGCGCGCGCGCGTCCGCAACACGCCGATCTGTGAATCAGGCATCGTCGGCACGGCGTTGGGGGCCGCGCTGACCGGCCTGCGACCCTGCGCGGAGATCATGTTCAGCGACTTTACCTTCATCGCCATGGATCAGATCGCCAACCAGGTGGCGAGCTGGAACTACATGACCGGTGGCCAGTGGAAGGCGCCGATGGTCATCTACACCTTCGACGGCGCGGGCATGGGGCTGGGTTACAACCACTCGCAATGCACCGAGACGGTCTTCCAGAGCATCCCCGGTCTCACCGTCGTCGCCGCGTCCGACGCCTACACGGCCAAAGGGCTGATGAAAGCTGCCATTCGCAGCGAGGACCCGGTGCTCTTCTTCGCCCACAAAGCGCTGCTGGGCATGCCGGGCGAGGTGCCCGAGGAGGACTACACCGTGCCTCTGGCCAGGGCGCGCGTCGTCCGCGAGGGAAGCGATGTAACAGTCGTCGCCCATCACTTGATGTTACACCACAGCCTGGCCGTCGCCGACGCCCTGGCGGGCGACGGGGTCGCAGTGGAAGTGATCGATCCCGTCTGCATCTCGCCGATCGACAAGGAGACTCTTCTGGCCTCCGTGCGCAAAACGGGGCGGCTGGTCACGGTCGAGGAGAGCCGCAAGGTCGCCGGCGTCGGCGCGGAGATCGCCGCTGTGGTCTGCGAGGAGGCGTTTTACGACCTGGATGCCCCGGTCAAGCGGGTCGGCGCGCCGGCTGTCCCGGTGCCGGGCAGTTGGTTCCTGGAGCAGAACTACGTGCCAGGGCCGGATTCGATTCGGGAGGCGATTACGTCGGTGTTGTGAGGCTCAAGTTTAGGATCTGCTCGGGATCCGTGATCCGTGATGCGTGAACGGTTCCATCACGCATCACGGATCACGCAAGCAGGGTGATTGGAGTACTCGACATGATAACCGCCGTCTACGTCCCCCGCTGGGGCATCACGATGCAGAAGGGGCTGATCGCTGCATGGCTGGCCGACGTGGGCGAACGCGTGACGAAGGGGCAACCGCTGCTGGAACTGGAAACGGAGAAGATTGCGAACGTGGTCGAGGCGCCGGGCGATGGGGTACTGCGCGCAGTCCTGGTTCAGGCGGGCGAGACGCCGCGCGTGGGCGAACTCATCGCCATCATTGCCGAGCCGGATGAGGCGTTTGATCTCGCGACGTTACAGAG
>DOUV01000643.1 GCA_003520455.1 Chloroflexota bacterium
CCCTGTTCCACTGGCCGCCGGATGACCAGCGCCGAGAGCGGGATGCCGATCGCCCAGATCACCAGCGCCAGCAACAAGGCGGCAATACGCCAGCCGTACAGGAGAATCAGCTGGGTGGCAAGCGGCACCATGACGACACCACCAATCGAGATGCCGGTCATGGCGATGCTCATCGCCAGGCCGCGGCGGGCGCGGAACCAGGTCGAGATCAGGGCGCCGGCCGTCACCAGGCTCGTGGCGCTGAAGCCGACGGCGATCACAACGTAGGCCGCGTAGGTCTGCCAGAGGGTCTGCGCCAGTGCCAGGCCGACGAAGCCTGCTCCGAAGACGGCGCTGCCCACGACCATGACGAGCCGTGGACCGAGGACGTCGATCCGGCGGCCGACGTACGGACCGGCCAGCCCGAAGACCAGGAAGAAGATCGTCGCCCCTAGCGAGACCAGCGCCGGGCTGGCCTGGAACGCGCGCTCCAGCGACGGCAGGAAGACGCCCAGACCATAGAAGCCGATGCCGGACGAGAGCGTCAGCATCACGACGCAGGCCGCCACGATCCACCAGCCATAGAAGACTCGGCCCCGGGGCCGCACACGAGTGGCCTGTTTCAGAAGCAAGCGAGTCTCAGCAGTGTTCATGAAAGGCTCCTCTCTCGGGTGAACTATTCTGTTCGTTGAGGAGCACTGTATCAGGGGCCGCTTAGGGGCTTGCTTTTGGAAGCGCTTAAGGAAAAGGAGGCGATTTCGGCCAAGGTGCGACGCACTTCCAAAGTGCGTCGCACCTCGACCTAACGAGAAGAGGGGCGATACAAGTCGCCCCTCTTCAACAGCGATCTGACCAATACCGCCAACCGTCATCGACAGGTGTCAGCTTCTGTCATACCATCTCTTCGAGCAGCCTCTCCAAATCCCCGTAATCATACGGCGGCCGTTTGCGTACGGCCAACACGTCTACCACACAATCATCTTCGGTGACAGCGTACACGACACGCCATCTGTCCAGTCGGAGCCGACGCAGTTCGCGCTTGAGATGGGGTGCATTCAGTTCCCGGCTCTCCGAAGAACGGCGATCATCGGCCAAGACCCAGATAGCTTGCCTGATACGCTGTCGCATGTGGCCTGGCAGGTCTTTGATTTCATTCCATGCACGAGGGGTGATATAGACCGTTTGACACTCCCACGGCTGAAGCACGTGGGGTTCTCGCTTCAACCCGAACCGCCCGCCGTGGCGGGTCTTACGTTCAGTCTGCGAGCGTATACGCCCGGCTGTCCGACGGGCGAAAAGATCTATCTCAAGAGTACACGAGCCCGCTTGGTTCTCGCAAGGCTCAATACTCTACAGGTTTTACGTGGCGGGAGATTCGCCGCCACAACCGGCAACCTCTACGTTTGTCCCCGATGGGGGATGCCCTCACCGCGAGGTGGACGCTTGGGGGCGCCCCGCAGGGCGGAAAGGTGCTCACAGAAGCATGATAGCATATAGGTACGACAGAGGCAACGGTCTCGACGTTGCTCTTTGCATTGCGCTCGATTCAGCCCAGGGCTGGAAGCCCTGGGCTTTCTCTCGCGAGGTTCTGTAACGGCTCACTCCAAATCCCCCTCAACGGCCTCCCATTCCAACCAACCTGCTCGCTTGCGATCTCCTCCTGCTGCCTCCAGGTCGGCGAAGGCCTCACGTGCTGTTTGCACATCTTCCAGTGTTTCCAGCCACTCGATGAGCGCCTCCCAATCATCGGCACTCACGACCGCCAGCCGCTTTCCCTTCACTGTCACATATTGAACCGATTGGAGCGCGTCCAGTCCAAGCATGAAATGATCCCCTCTACAATCCGGTCCCACTTAAATGCACTCTACTGGTGCGCTTTTCGCTACCCCTATTACAGGCGTCACGGTACAAGCCAGCAAAGGTGCGTACCGGGTGCAAGTCGCCCGGCTGACAGATCATTTTCGGCAGGAGAGAATGGTTGTACCCGGGTACAGGTCTGAAGGGATAGATTGGTCACCGGATCTCTTCGCCCGCGCGCAGACGCTCGAAGAGCAGGGTGGTTTCCGGCGCCGGCGGCGCGCCGAGTTCCTCATCCAGCAGTTCGACCACGACCTGGTAGTGGCGCAGCGCCTGGCCGCGCTCACCGAGGCGGGCGTAGCAGCGCATCAGCTCGCGGTGGGCCGCCGGATCGCAAAGGTCACGTTCATATCAGTACCCCTGGGTTCCTCGACGATCGAGCCGTTCTTCTCAGAACGATTCGTGACCGGCGCGCTGGCCTCACGGAAGCAGATTGGGAAGAGCCGGTCCGAAGAAAATCAGAGCCACCGCCACCACGGCCGCGAGCAGCAAGAGCAGCGTCCCACACCCAATCGGGTCGGTAGCGAGGCCCAACCCGGCATGAGCGCACTGGATCCCGACGTGGGTGCACGTGGTGACCCCGCCGTGCCAGGGTTCGGTAAGGAGAACCACGAGCAGGAACAAAACCGCGACGACCAGCCAGGGAGTCCAGTCCCGGCCGCCCCGGACCTGGCCCGCGAACGCACTCGCGCCCAGGGCCAGGCCGCCGACACAGTAGCAGGGCAGCGTCAGGACGATGATGAATCGGAGCAACGCGCGCCAGGGTGATTCGCGCGGCTGTCCGAGAGCCTGGCGCGACCGATCAATGTACCGCACCGCCCACCTCCCTCAACGGCTCCGCACCACGCCGATGCGCGCGCAGGAGGCAGCCACCGGGCAGCGGCTGCACTTCGGCGAGGTTGGGTGGCAGATATTCTGCCCCAGACTGACCAGCAGGCCGTTAATCTCCAGCCAGTATTCGGCGGGGAGCTTCTCGCGCAGGGCCAGTTCCGTCTGCTCAGGTGTCTTCGTCTGGACGTAACCCCAACGGTTGGTGATCCGGTGGACATGTGTGTCGACGCAGATGCCGGGCTTACCGTAGCCGGCCGTCACGACCAGGTTGGCTGTCTTGCGGCCCACGCCGGGCAGGGTGAGCAACTCGTCAATCTCGTCGGGGACGCACCCACCGTACTTCTCGATCAGGAGGCGGCTCACCTCGAGAATCGAGCGCGCTTTGTTGCGGTAGAAGCCGGCCGGGTAGATGGCGACCTCGATCTGCTCCGGCGTTAATGCCAGCATCTTCTCGGGCGTATCGGCCCGGGCAAAGAGCCGCGGCGCCACCACGGCGGTCACCTCATCCTTGGTCCGCAGGCTGATGATCGTGGCAATCAAGATCTTGAAGGGATCGTGACCGTTGGCCGCCATCGCGTCCACAAGCGGCGTCTCCCATTCCGCCACTGCGGCTCGCAGCTTTGGGATCATCTCGTGGAGGGCTTCGTTGTCAACCGGAGCTGTCATTCAATTCTCGCTTCATCAAGATCCTGCCACAACGGAGATTGGAGATTGCACTTCTTGGGCATCCCCCTCAGTTTGGAAGCACGCCGTTCATCCCCAATCGCTATTCCTCCCACTCCCAAAACCAATATGCCAGAAACCGGTAGGGGCCGAAACGCTCGAAGGCGGCCTGGACCTGGGCCGGAGTAACCGGCGCTCCCTCGTAGAAATGGCGGCTGACCAGGTCGCGCGCGATCGAGTCCGTCCCGATGCGGTCGTAGCGCCCCAGAATCGCCGCGACGGTAGCCGCGGCGTAGTCGCCGATGCCCTTGATGCGCTTCAACTCAGCCAGCAGCGCCCCCGTCTCGAGATCGCTGGCCTTGAGCGCTTCGAGGT
>DOUV01000593.1:0-2291 GCA_003520455.1 Chloroflexota bacterium
GTCGGCGGCGCTCTCGTCGGCCTCGCCGTGCTGGCCTACGCGGCGTTGACGTCCCTGGTTCTCACGACGGTTGCCAGCCCCACCGGCGTCGAGCCGCTGCTGCGGCCGCAGTGGATCGTCGACTACACGGTAGGAAACCCGGTGCTGCTCCTCGGCGGCGTGCTGCTGTGGCGGCGGGCGCGGCTTGGGTATGTGGCCGCCGCGGGGCTGCTCTTCCTCTCCGGCGTGAACGGCGTCGCATTCGCCGCCAGTGGGGTGCTCGGCGCCCTCTTGTCCGCGTCTCCGATCGACGTGCCCGTCATCGCCGTGCACCTCGTCATCAGCACGATCAGCTTCACGCTCCTCGCGTTGTTCATGCGCGGCGCAGCCAACCGTCGGCGAGCGGCATCACTCCGTAGCCAGACGGCCCAATCCGCACCCGCTCGGCCGGGACGTTGACCGCCCGGAAGAGAGGGGTTGCCTGGGCAAAGGAGAGAGCGACTGGTGCCGGGAGAGGAGGAACGTGCAAGCGCGTGGGCATTAAACGTCGCGGCGCAACTCGCGCCGGTCGCCTTGCAAACGCCTTCTTGAACAGATTGCCCGTGTCGCCCGACGCACCCCAGGGGGAGGTGGATTCCACTGCACTCGCCCGCGGAGGCTGCGGTATGACCGCATTGACAGCTGCTCGGTTACGGAGGTGGGGACGTGTTCGCCGCGTCGCGTTTTTCGTCTGGGCGGCGATCCTGTCACTGCTCTTTGGCATCACGTTTATCGGAGTTACCGTCCTCACGGTCGGCATCTGGCTCGTGAATCAAAATCCTTACACCAATCCCGTCACCGACCTCGGTTTCTTCGCGCTGGGCGCCATCATCATCACGGCCGGGCTTGTCGTTCAGCTCCGGGCACCGGAGCACAAGATCGCCGGCGTCCAGCAAGCAGTCATCGGGCTTCTCGCACTCGGAGTCGCCGGGCTGATCGGTGGGCGGGTAGAACCTCTCACCGGATCGTTACTCTTCCTCGTTGCGACTGCGATCCTGGTGGCTCTCCATCCGGCGCGCCGAGAGTTCTTCAAGGTTGGAAAACGCCTGAGCGCTCCGCTAGCTGCGCTCTCGATTCTCGCTGCCATTCCCGCCACCGCTTACGCCGCAACGATGCTCGTCCAGGCACGCCAGGCTGGGCCATCCTGCTTCTTCGGGCGATGTGCGTACGGGGATCGCTTCGCGGAAATGGCCGCATTGGCCATCGCCATCGTGGTCCTTGGGATGCTGGCTGCCTCTCAGACAGAAGGCTGGCGCGTCACCGCCTGGAGCGTGGGGGCGGCCGCCGCCATCTTCGGATCGGCGTCGATCGTGTTGCCCGAGGTCAGTGGAGCGCCAGGGCAAGCTGCGGGAGCGCTTGCCGTTGCCTGGGGTGTCCTCTTTGTCGCAGTCGCAGAGCGGGAGAAGCGCAACACCTCCGAACCACCTGGTCCGGAAACGCGAGGGCAGTCGTGAGCATGATCGTGTTCGCAGGAGCCTTCAGCGAACGCCCAGGGGAGGTCGGCGGCGTCCTGCGCTATTCTCCTCATCGCTGCGGAGCTTCAAGAATCGAAAGGAGAGTGGAGCATGTCAATCCTTGTCGCCTATGCCAGCAAACACGGTGCCACCCAGCAGATCGCCGAGCGCATCGCGGCGAAGCTACGGGCGGCCGGGCAGGAGGCGGAGGCGCAGCCCACGAAGGCCGTCGGGAATCTGGCCGGCTACGACGCCTTCGTCATTGGCAGCGCCGTCTACTACGGGTCCTGGCTGAAAGAGGCCGCGGAGTTTGTGCGGCGGAACGGGGCCGTCCTGGCGAACCGGCCAGTCTGGCTGTTCAGCAGCGGACCGATCAGCGCCGGTACCACGGACGAGCAGGGCCGGGACTTGCGCGAGGTTGCGGAGCCCAAGGAGATCGCAGAGTTCAGGGAGTCCCTCAAGCCGCGGGACCATCGGGTCTTCTTCGGGAAACTGGACCGCGGCACGCTCGGGTTCATGGACCGGCTGGTCGCAAGCTTGCCGGCGTTCCCGGGCGCGGAAGGTGACTTCCGGGACTGGCCAGACATCGAAACCTGGGCGGACAGCATCGCGCGCCAACTGGTGCAGGTGCCGGCTGGCCCCTAAAGCCCGCGAACAAGGAAAGGCGGTAAGTCCGGTCACTGACCACGCCCAACACGGTTACGAAAGTCGAACAAGAGACCGGGAAGCGCGAGTTGAACGTGCGGCGATGGACAGGCGCTTTGGGCTGGCCCTAGAACGCCGGTCAAGGAGTCAGACTTCCGAAGTCTCGGAAGACTT
>DOUV01000593.1:2340-2972 GCA_003520455.1 Chloroflexota bacterium
CTCCTTGACCGATGTTCTAGTGGCCCTGCTCTTGTTCGAGTTCCCGTTTCGCGTTGCTCTCGGCGTCCCGCCTCCGCTGGAGGATGGCGCCAGGTACGCCGGCTACGTGACCAAGGCCAGCAGCAGCACACTGCCTTTCGCGGCCACTGGCGATCGATCGACGTTGGCGAAGTATGCCAACCCGCTCGACCCATGGGCCATTCTTCGCCCACCTGCTGGCGAAACCCGTCGGCGGCACCGGAAGCTTCGAGGGGATGCTCGCCACCCTCGGCTTCATCTACAGCGTGCCTTTCATGCTGCTGTTCTGGCTCCCCGGCGCGGTGCAGTTGGCGCATGAGGTGACGCTGGACATACCTGTGAATATCCCCCTGATGGCGGCGTACGACGCAGCGCCGGGGCTCTGGCGCTTCGCGCTGTCCGTGCTCGCCGTCCGCTTCGTGCCGCAGGTGTCGCTGCCGCGGGTGATCGGGGTGACGCTCGCGGCTTTCTTCCTCAGCGGACTCTTCGGCCCGCTGTTCTTCCACTGAGTCGGAGTAGTGGAGGGAGAAGCACGATGATCAGCGCCAGAAGAGTCGTCGCCGCGACGTTCGGCGTCTTGGCGCGAAGGAACCGTTGACGGAATGCCCCGAGGG
>DOUV01000593.1:2990-6609 GCA_003520455.1 Chloroflexota bacterium
GGTGCTCCGTTCCATGAAACAAATCCGAGATGCGCCGGGAGGCTCTGTCTCGATCTGAGGTCAATTTCGCTGTGGGGTTTCCAGGTTGGAAGCGGGTAGTTGGATTCTCGAGCAAAAGTATCCATCGAGACCGGAGGACTGGCGCCATGTCGTTCAACACCGATGAGATTGTCAGGCGTCGCATTCGTCCGGGAGTGGCCTGGGGCTTGCGGTCCCAGAGGCAGGACGGGACGGGCGGCGGGGCGCCTGTTTGTAGTGCGCGCTTGAGCGTGCTCAAGCGCGCACGACGAGCCGCTCGCCCTCCTGGAGGCGACCTCGGCAACAGGATCAGCCCTGTCTGCTTGCCAGGCTACCCGGCCTTATTTCAGCGTCACGTTGGCTGAATCGGAGCCGCCAGAGCTGCTTTTGACGGTGATGTTCTGCGGGTTCACCGGCCAGGTGAACTGGCCCCCGTACTTCCCGCCACCATTGTTGGTCAGCGTGCCGATCAACTCGTTCGTTGCCGTCACGAAGAGCTGCAGCGTGGCCGAGGCGTTGGTACTCGTGGCCTCGACGCGCAGTTTCTGTTTCGACACCGTGTACTCGGCGCGGGTGATGTTGACGGTGTCCGGATTGGACACGGTGATCGTGTAGGACTGGGCATCTGCCCCAACGGCGTTGCTGGCCTGGATCTGGACGGGGAAGCTCCCACTGGCTGTCGGCGTCCAACTGACCAGACCGGTGCCGGCATCGATCGTCATGCCTGCCGGACCTGTCACCAGCGACCAGGTGATTGGTTCCGTTCCCGAGGCCACTGCCTGGTAGGAATAAGGTTGGCCAACGATCCCTGTGGTGACCGGCGTCGAAGTGATTGTGGGGTCGTTGGGGAGGCGGGCAATCACCTGGACGTCGTCGATGTACCAGCCCTCGAAGTTCTGGTTGCAGGGGGCAAAGGAGCCGCAGTTCTGGAAGTCGAAGAAGACGAAGGCATCACCCGGCTGCCCCGTGTAGAACGAGATGTCCACCTGGCGCCTGACCCAAGCACCACCTGTGTCGGCCGAGACGAAGACGACGTCCGGGAAATCACAACCGGGTCGCAATGGGCCGGGGCATTGTTGACCGTTGGGCGTTTGGGCCAGAACCCTGGCATCCATCTCCGAACTCATCTGGTTCCATTCGTGGAAGACCAGGACCGCCTCGGTGGCTGCCGTCAGGTTGATGGCTGGCGACTTGAGTCGTCCGAAGTTGTCGATACCGGTGTTCAGATTGAACGTGCCTTCCTGGCCGAAGTACCAGGCAGTAGTGGGGCTGTTGGAGCGGTGGGTCGATTGGTGCCAGAGCGGAGCGGTTCCTGTCACGGTCCATCCGCCGACGCCGTTTTCCATGTTGTCCTGGAAGACGACAACCCCCGCCAGCGTGCTTCCCTGAGCACTGTTCGACAGCGAGGACTGATTGCCGGCGTTGTCGATGACCTTCAAGGCGAAGAAATAGGTTGTGCCTGGAACCAGGCCCGATACCGTAAAGGTCTCGGTCGAACCGGCGGGTTGCGGTTGGGGCTCACCTCCGGCCCGTGTTGCTGCATCCCAGTTGGCATCGGTGATGGCTGTGGTGGAGTAGCGGAGGTCGTAGGCACTGGCTGTTCCGGTCAGGCCGTCGTCCCCGGTCGCCCTCCAGGTCAACGTGACTGTTGACAGCCCCGAGCCCGACACGGCCAGGTTGGTGACCGCTGCCGGTGGGATCGTGTCGTTCACCGAGAGGGCGTTGAGGACGTTCAACCGGGTGTTGGTCACGGTCTGCCTGGTCAGGTCAGCCAGTGGATCGGCGTTGAACATCAGCCGCGCTTTGACCTGGCTGAAGGTCAGAGTGGGGGCGTTGGCCCACAACAGGGCGGCGGCGCCGGTTACGTGGGGTGTGGCCATCGAGGTCCCGTTGAGCAACGTGTAGCCCGTTGAATCGCAGAGCTGGCACGTCCCGGTGGGAACAGTGGACAGGATGTTGACACCTGGCGCCGCCAGGTCCACCGAAGTGGGGCCGAAGTTGGTGAAGCTGGCGTAGTGGTCGGTCTGGTCGGTGGCGGCCACAGCGATGATGTTGTCCAGATCGTAGCTGGCAGGGAATTGGGGCGATGTGTCGTTGTTTGCGCTGTTATTCCCGGCGGCGGCCGCGTGGAGAATCGGCGTCATGCCGGGCTGGTCCAGCCCGGCCATGGCATCCTTGAGAACCTGGGAGAAGCCCCCGCCGCCCCAGCTGTTGTTGGTGACCAGGATATTCTGGCCGAGGACGTTCTTGAGATGGTTGAAGTACTTGAAACACTTGATGGCATCGGCAGTGGTCCCACTGCCGCCAGCACTGAGAAACTTGCATGCGGCGATACGCACCGTCCAGTTGACGCCCGTCACGCCGATGCCATTGTTGCCCACGGCGCCGAGGGTTCCGGCGACGTGGGTCCCATGGCCGTTGTCGTCGTTGGGATCGCCGGTGTTGAGGATGGCGTTAATGCCGTGGATGTCGTCGACGAACCCGTTGCCGTCGTCGTCGAGCCCGTTGCCGGGGATCTCGCCCGGGTTGGTCCACATGTTAGCGGCCAGGTCCTCGTGGGTGTAGTTCACCCCGGTGTCGATGACGCCTACGATCACAGCGGACGAACCGGTCGTGATGTTCCACGCCTCGGGGGCATCGATGTCGGCGTCGGCAGTCCCTGTGACCCCTCCGACGGTTTGCCCGGTGTTGTGCAGACCCCACATCTCGCCGAAACGAGGATCGTTTGGGAGTAGCTCCTTGGAACGGATAAAGTTGGGCTCGGCGAACGCAACGATGGGGTTACGTTCCAACACCCGGATGAATTCCAGGGTTCGTGTCGGGGGAACGGCCACGAGGCGTTCTTTGGGCCTGCCGGCCCGGGACGCGATGTCGAGATCGTCCAACTGTGAGAGGGATTGGGCCCTGTACAGCGCCGTGATCTGCTGTTCCGTAACGCCTGGCCGAAAACGGACGATCAACTGACCAGGGACAAAGAGAGGTCCTGATTCGTGGTTTGCTGCGGCCGCTGAGACCGCCACTTGACTGCCAACAACCGGCGTTCCACCGAGGAATGAGAGACCCAGCACCAGAAGAACCAAGAGTGTCGCCGGAAAGACTGGCTTTCTTAGCATCGTTCTTCTCCTCCGCCGCGATCCCTGTCGCGGCATCCCTTCACTCTCTGATGAGCGGCGGTTCAGATCCGCAGGCGAAGGATTGTCAGCGTGGCTACCTTCGTGACTCCGATGTCGGCTGCGTTCTCGTGGTCGAATCGTCGAAGCTTCGCCACTTCGTTACTTCTCCGACGAATATTCCATAGGATGTTGTGGCAGGAGTGCCGGGGGATTCGTCTGTGAGTTTGATTACATTTTGGTGCCGTTCAGGAACAAATAGCGCTCCTCTCTCTTCTTAATACGTAGAAGTCGATTGGTTTATTCGTAAGCCCAATTACATTTGAGACCATCTAAAGAGAATGATATCGCTCAAGTCTTATTCTGGGAACGGGCAAGGGAGCAAAACTGCAATTTGATACTAATCCACGCGGCTCGATGAGAAGAGAGACTTTCTGTACATTAAATTATCGGTGGTATGTCAAATCGATACTGTTGGCGAAATCGCTTCC
>DOUV01000593.1:6657-10026 GCA_003520455.1 Chloroflexota bacterium
AGTGCGCGCTTCAGCGCGCTGAAGCGCGCACTACAAACAGGCACCCGCGACGTGTACCAATTCGCCAACAGTATCTCAAATCGTGTGTAAACAGGCGGGCCAGGTCGGCTTGGTCGGCATCGGGATCCGTCTGAACTTCAAGGTGCGCACGACGGCATAGAAGAGCAGCAGGCAACTGGCCTCAGTGCGAAAGGCAGCGGCCATTTTGTGGCTGCGTTTCTTGACATCTGAGGAACAGGCGCTCGATGACATTGGTGGTGCGGATCGTCTTCCAATGCGCCTTCGGGAAATTCGGAGCAGGTCAAGCAGGCGGCCTGGTCGCGTTTGAGGCACTCAATCGCGCTGGGAGAGGTCGTGGCATACGTTTCGATGAAGGCGGCCAGGGTCTGCTCGGCCTGCGCCCGCGAGTCCTGGTAGAAAATGGCTTTGAGTTCTGGCTCAAGCGGCTCACGGTTGGACTGCGGGAGGTAGCTCAAGACGGGTTCCAGCTTATGCTTGACACCGCGTTGACGACGACTGGTGGGGAACTTGAGCGCCAGCGCATTGAGCATGGCCTGGTGGCCATCAGTAATCCACAGGTCAACCGTCTGCACCCTGCGTGTTTTGAGGTCATCGAGCAGGCCTGCCCAGGCGCCTTAATTCTCGCGCTCCCCAATCGTGAAGCCCAAGACCTCCCGTTCCCCGCTGGGCGTGATGCCCACCGCCGCCAGAATTCGGGGTCTTCTGCCCTTCGTCCTCGGAGATCACCGTCAAGGAGGTCCCATCGGCAAAGACGTAGGCGTAGTGTGCCTCAAGCGCACGCTTTTTCCAGGCGTCGAACTCAGCCTGCAAACTGTGAAAGACCCGCGAGACCGTGGAGGGGCTGGGCTTGTTGCCGGTTAGGGTCTCCACCTGATCGTGGATTTAATTTAGAGCGCTGTCTGTAAGGATTCTCACAGTTACTTTGCTCTCTGGGCAAGAGGCTAGCTACCGGCAGCAACAGGGATAATGCATCCGAAGAGCATCTTCAATACGAGGGCCACCATTCACCCATGTTACTGCAATTTCTTCCGAAGGTGTCAAATACCGCACGTCAATGTACCAGCGATGTGCGGCCAGGGTGATTCGCCCGCACTTTATGAAGATGTTGTTGGCGAACTCAAAGTACGGGAGAACCGCTTTGGGTGAAGATTCCTGATACATTATCGCCCAATCCAATGACAGAAGTGTAACCATCCCTACATACGACCCCTGTACCGCGACATAAGCTCCGGGCCACGGTACATTTGCAACGCCCTTGAACGAATAGACGAAGCATAGGAATCAAGGGAATGGAGGGGAGGTGGTCGATGGGATAAAACTGTCGATGGATGTCGTGCTCCGAGCTGAGGAATGTAACCGAAAGGAGTATCTCCAATGAAACGCAGAAAGATTTTGCTTCCGTTTGTCCTACTTGTTCTGGCCCTGGGACTCGTCGCCGCTGGCTGGCCCCACAACCCTCCACCGGACAACTTCGGCATGCAACTGGTTTATATGCAGGATGGCGTCTACGACCCTTCCGTGCCACCAGCTGAAGGAGACTTGGCCGAATGGTACCATAAAACGGTCATGGGCCGCAGCGACGCCGAAATCGAGGCCCAGCGCGCGGCTGCTGCAGCCTACTTCCTGGAACAATTCGGCGAGACCCTGGGTGAACCGGTAGCCTTCGGCGTCGATCCGCGGGACGAGTATCGCGTCTATAAGATCACCGGCATGCGCGTCCCGGCTGAGGGCTGGGTAGTCCGCGACGGCGGATTTAGAATCGACATCCAGGACGACGGTAGCGGCGGCGAAACGCTGCATGGCGTATATGGTGGCCAAGAAGGCAAATGGGTGCCTGCCGGATCGCTCATGGTCTTCGGCGAGTATAACATCGACGTCAAGAAATGGTCCGGCCACGACGACCCCAACGACATCATCATCCACTATGAATCGGCAGAGCCGATCATTCCCACCGACGATGGGCTATTCTTCCGGTGCCGGCTGAGTAGCAATTCCTTCGACGACTTCGGCGGTGGGCTTGCACAGGGTGTATCCGCATCACAGACCGCGCCTGACGGCCGCAAGATTGCCAACGTCCGCAACATCCTGACCTTCCCGGGATTGGGCTTTGAAGGACAGGAGGCGTTGAATCAATAAAGAGCGAGAACCGAGGCGACCGGGGTATACCCGCCCCGGTTAGTTACTGCCATACACCTGGCGCTGCTCTACCTTGGTAGCGAGAGCCACAGGATGCGGATCACGTTTCAACCTTCGACCGTCACTCCGTAGTCCCGGCCTTCCCAACGATTCTCTTCCACCCACCGGAAGGTGAAGCGCACCGGGGTGCGCTGCTCCGGCGCAACCGAGATATCCACGAACTCAATGCCCAAGCCCGTCGCCGTGGAGCGCATCTCCTAAACGTCTTGCCATTCGTTCACGGTCCGGTGGAGGTAGAAAGGCGCCGGCGCCTGGATGCGCAAGAGGGACCCCGCTCGCACCGCGTGGGCCTGCCGGTTCGGTTTCCAGACCTCGAGCTGCTTGTCTGTTGTCCTGGTCTGATGGCGCTCGACGAGTGCGGGGATGAAGTCGAAGACCTGTCCATCAGCGGTCGAACGAAGCAGCTTGATGTACTCAGCGTGGGCCCACATGAGTCGCATGGCCGAGCCGGTCGGGCGGCCACAGAAGAGGCCCTGCTCCGACCGGTCGGCCTCGTCCCAGACCTGCTGCGGGGCCAGCCCGATGGCGTGCGCAAAGCCCTCCATTGCCCGGATGAACAGCTCGACCGGGCGGCCCGGCGGCCAGTTCGTAGTGCCCCCGCTCGCCTGTGAGCAGCGGCCCGGCCCTGGCCCCAGCCTTTGTACGGGCCGCGATCCGGCCGCTGGCCGTATCCGTCGTGGTTGTAGCGGTGCCAGCCGGGGCCAAAGGGCGTCTCGACCTTGAGGACCACTTCCACCACCTGGAGGGAATCCTCGATCAGCGCGTCGCCGGGCTTGCGGACGCCGTAGCGAACCAACTCCAAAAACCCGGCATCGACGATCTCCCAGGCGAGGGCTCCACTAAGCCGCGCGTCCTGGTCAGGGCTCGGTTGGAGCCTGCGCTGCCGCACGCTGGACACCGCTCCCCGGCGCTGATCACCTCAACCCGGTCGATTCGACGGGGGCGCGCTCGGCCAGGCGCAGGATGCCCGGCTTTCCGGCCCGGTTTTTGGCGTTCACACGGCTCCGCAGGGCTCGGGGCTCGGCGCCGCCGGGCTTGAGAGGGCGCTGGCTTGATCGCCGGCACCTCGCGGTCCAGCCGCTCGCGGCTCTCCTCCAGTTCGTTGATCCGCGCCGGCGCCCTTGCCAGCTCCGCTCGCACCGCGGCCACCGT
>DOUV01000145.1 GCA_003520455.1 Chloroflexota bacterium
CGAGAACCCGGCCGGCCCGCCACAGCGGGCGCGGGGGTTCACCCGCGGTGGTGCGCCCGACCCCAGCGTTGTCCGAACCGGCGCCGACCCGCAGCGCTATCCGTGGGAACTCCGCGGCACTGTGCGCGATTATTTCCAGCCCGCCCCGTGAGACTGAGAGCGAATCGTTGAGTTCCAAACCTGGTGTCGTCGTTTATGTGGAGGAGAAGCCGCCGTGGAGGTGAAGGCGGTGCGCCGTCTATTGCAGGGAACTATGATGGTTATCTGTCTCGCCAGCGGGGTAGGGATGCAAGGCCTTGCGACCTCCCTCTTGCCTGTAAAGACCACCGCAGCCGCTGAGGGAAGCGTTCGATGGCCGCAAATCACGCTCAACTCATTGGTCACGGGGCTGAACAAACCGGTGGCCATCGCCAATGCGGGTGATGGCAGCGGGCGGCTCTTTGTGGTGGAGCAGGAGGGGCGCATCAGGATTATCAAGCACGATGTCCTGCAACGCACCCCCTTCCTCGATATCCACGACCGCGTGGGGTGCTGTGGTGAGCGTGGCCTGCTCAGCGTGGCCTTCCCGCCCGGCGACGCCGGCAAAGGCTACTTCTACGTCGACTACACCGACACGAACGGCGACACTATGGTGGCCCGCTTCCGAATCACCGCCAATCCCGACGTGGCCGATCCCGACAGCGAGGAGGCCATCCTGTTCGTGGACCAGCCCTACCCCAACCACAACGGCGGCCAACTCGCCTTTGGCCTCAACGACGGCTACCTCTACATCGGGATGGGCGATGGCGGATCGGCCGGGGACCCTCAGAATCGAGCCCAAAACCCCGAGGAGTTGCTGGGCAAGATCCTGCGGATCGACGTCGAATCGGAAAAGCAGCCCTATGCTGTCCCTCCCGGCAATCCCTACACTCGGACCACCGGCTACCGCGGCGAAATTTGGGCGCTGGGCCTGCGCAATCCCTGGCGCTTTTCGTTCGACCGCCAAACTGCCGATCTCTACATCGGCGACGTCGGCCAGAGCGCGCGCGAGGAGATTGATTTTCAACCGGCGACCAGCCCCGGCGGCGAAAACTATGGCTGGCACATCCTGGAAGGCACCCGGTGCTACAACCCACCGTCAGGCTGCGTCCTGCCCGACCGGTATTCCCCGCCGGCGATCGACTACGATCGTTCGGGCGGCAATTGCGCCGTGACCGGTGGTTTTGTCTACCGCGGGCCGCGCTTTCCCCGCATGCGAGGCGTCTACTTCTACGCCGACTACTGCTCGGGGCGAATCTGGGGGTTGAAGCGCGCGGGCGGGGCCTGGCAGAATGCGCTCCTGTATGAGGCCCCCTTCACGATCACGAGCTTCGGCGAGGATGAGGCGGGCACTCTATACCTGACAGACTACTCGAATGGTGCGATCTACGCACTTGCCGATACCACGCCGTATGCACAGCTCTACCTGCCGTTGCTTGAGCACACCGAGCGGTGGGTGGATTTGATCTTTCGACTGCTCAAGTAGTAAAGGTGCAACGCACCTCGGAGGTGCATTGCACCTGGCTCTCGAGGAGAACGGATGCACCTGTTTAACCGGTTTCGCCGTGGGGCGCGGCGCTCGTCGACACCGGCTCGCTTCGATGACGTCTTCTACCGGCGGCTCGAGCGCCTGACTCTTCTGGCCGAGCGCACGTTGCGCGGCCGGCCCGGCGGAGAGCATCTCAGCACGCGCACGCTGCCGTCGGCCGAGTTCACCCAGCATCGCCCCTACGTCGCCGGCGACGATCCGCGCTATGTGGACTGGGCCGTCTATGCCCGCAGCGACGAGCACTTCGTCCGTCTGGGCGAAACGCCTCAGGATGTGCGCGTGCATCTCCTGGTCGATCGCAGCGCCAGTATGGCCTGGGGCTGGCCGCGTACCAAGCTCGACGCCGCGTGCCAGGTGGCGGCCGTGCTGGGGCACATTGCTCTGGCCGCAGGCGACGTCGTCCGGGTGGTACCCGTCGCCCAGAGACTGGGCCCCGGCTTTGGCCCCGCCTCAGGCAAGGCCCGCAGCCAGGCCCTACTCCGCTTTCTCGCCGCGCTCCAGCCGGCACGCGGCACGGCCCTGGCCGCGTCTCTGAGCGACTACGCTGCCGCGCGCCACGGCCATGGCGGCCTGCTGGTCCTGCTCTCTGATCTCTGGACCCTCGAGGCCGAGGCGCTCGACGGCCTGCTGCGGCGGGTGCGCCCGCCCCGCTGGCAGGTACTCGTGCTCCAGATGCTTGACCCAAGCGAGACCACTCCGCAACCTGTCGGCGAGACCGAGCTCGAGGACCTCGAGACGGGCCTGCGCGTGATGCTACGATTGGACCCAGCCACCATTGCTGCCTACCAGGCTCATCTCGAGGCCTGGTACACCGATCTCGCCACGACGTGCTCCCGCCACGGCGCCACGATCCTGCGGCTCGACAGCACGTGGGGTCTCGATACGGTCGTGGTGCCGTTTCTGACGGCCCGGCGCGTCCTGGGGTAGTCGCGCTCCGGAGGCTGGGCGATCTTGTTCGTTTGTCGCCGCTCCGCCGGGGAGGCTGGAGATTGGAGATGAGAGATTGACGACACGTTTTAGCGCGAGGAGAATGCGCAAGAAGCATGATCTCCAGATGCTCATTCCAGTGGAGATTGCCGCCTTGACGCCGGGCTACCGCGGAAAGCCAGCCGTTAATCTGCAGACTCTCATGGTAGTGGCGAAAGGTCCGCAACACGATCGGCACACATGCTAAGTCTACTTTTCCCAGTCGGCCTCCTCGGCCTGCTGGCCATTCCGATCATTATCCTGCTGCATCTGCAGCGTGAGCGGCCGCGGCGCCGG
>DOUV01000426.1 GCA_003520455.1 Chloroflexota bacterium
TCTGCGTCTCCCGCCGGACGAGACGAGTGGACGGCACCGGCTGCAGGTGGAGGCTGCCGGCCAGGTGGCGGTCCTCGCCGATCTCAACCTGGCGGCCTCGACGCGCCGCTTTGATGTGCCGCCCGTGTCGACCTCGGTGAACGCTATCCTGGGCGACCAGGTGCGGCTCATTGGGGCGGATCTGGTACCATCAGCCGGTCTCCGCCCGCCGGGCTCGCCGCTGCCCCTCACAGTGACTCTCACCTGGCAGGCACTGACCACCCCCCAGACCAACTACACGGTCTTCGTGCATCTGCTCGATCCCAACGGGCGCATCGTCGCCCAGTCCGACACGCCCCCTGCGGGCGGCTACGCCACCAGCCGGTGGCTACCCGGCGAGGTCGTGGTGGATAGCCACGCTCTCGCTGTGCCTGAGGGCAATCCATCCAGAGGCCGCTTCCGGCTACTGGTCGGCATGTATGATCCAATCAGCGGCCGGCGCCTGCCGGCAGTGGCCGCTACCGGCGTCCCTATCCCCGAGAATGCTGTCCCGCTCGGCGAGGTGGCGTTCCCATGACGGCGCCTCTCGCCGGACGCGCGCCGGCATCGCGGCTCCTTCTCGTGCCGTTCCTCCTGCTGAGCTTTGCTCTGCGCGCCTATCACCTCGACTTCCAGAGCTTCTGGAGCGACGAGGGGATCAGTCTCCTACGGGCGAGCGAGCCGCTTGGGGAGATGCTCCGTACGATGCCAGTCGAGCATGCACCAGGCTACTTCGTACTGTTGCACTTCTGGCTGCGATTGACCGGGGAGAGCGATTTCGCCGTGCGTTTCCTCTCCCTCTCGCCGAGCGTGCTGGCCGTCGTCCTCGCCTACCGGCTGGCCGCCGATCTCGGTAACCGCCGGGCTGGACTCATTGCGGCGCTCCTTCTGGCGACCAACACGTTCCAGGTCTGGTACGCCCAAGAAGCGCGTATGTATAGCTGGCTGCTGGCGACGAGCCTGGGCTCTGTCTGGCTGCTCTGGCTGATGCTCCGTACCACGGCCGGGAGGCTTCGGCCCGCGGTCTACGGTCTCGGCTACACGTCGCTGACGGCGGCGACTATCTACCTACACCACTACGGCTTTCTGGTGCCGCTGACGCATGCGGTCTTCGTTCCGGTTTGGCTCTGGCATAACCGAACGGCTGCAAAGAGACGAGTACCCCTCCATCGGGGGATGCGCTGGGTGATCGCAGCAGCAGCCACGGGCCTGCTGTATCTGCCCTGGCTGCCGCACTCCCTTGGGATCTTCGGCTTCCCCGGCTGGCGCGCCCCCCTCGACCCTCGCCAGCTCCCCTGGCGCTACCTGACGGCCTACACCGTGGGCGATCCCATGCCCGCGCCCTGGCATGCCTGGCTCTCCGGACTCTACCTGGTACTGGCGCTGGTAGGGGCGGCAGGCTGGGGGCGGCGGCAGCGCACGGCCGGTCTGCTGTTGGTACTCAGCGTCCTCGTGCCGCTGGCCGCGGCTATAGTGCTGGCGGTGCGCCAACCAGACTTTCACGAGCGCTACACGATCATGATCAGCGCGCCGCTACTCTTGTTGGTCGGGGGCGCGGTGGGGGTCCAGGGCTTGGACCGGTCCGGGCAAGCACCAACCCGAAAGCGCCGACCCGCGATCCACAATGTCTCAGTAGCGCTGCTCCTGGCCGGGTTGGTCGGCGCGAATGGCCTGGCCCTCCAGCGGCTCTACACCGACAGCCGCCTGCATAAGCCGGATTTTCGTGGCGCCGCCCGCCGCGTCGAGGCATTGGAAGCACCGGGCGATGTCGTCCTGGTGGACGGACCAGACCCGCAGAAAGTCTTCTTGCACTACTACCACGGTAGAGCACCAGTTCACGATCTGCGTTCGCTGCAGGGCGTGAGCACAGATGACCTGGATGCCGCGCTGACTGCGGCGACGGCCGGGGCGCAGCGTGTCTGGGGCCTGCGCTACTTTCACGAGCCGGGTCCCGTTCAACGGTGGCTGGCCCTCCACGGCTGGCCAACCACCGCGAGCGCCCACAACGGCATCGCCCTCACTCTCTACGGTCTGCCCGGCGACCACGTGATCGAGCGGCCGGTGGGAATAGCCTTCGGACCGGGGGTGACGCTCACCAAGACAGAGGTGGGTGGCAGTGGGAGTGACGGGGATGCCATTGCTCTCCACGCCGGGGATTTGCTACGCGTGACAAGTCGTTGGGACGTGACCGGCCCCCTGCCCGGACGCAAGTTCAGCCTGCGCCTGCAGGATGCTGCCGGCCGGGTCTGGTTGGCCGAGGACTACATCCCGCAGGACGGCTTTGCGCCGACGGAGTACTGGCCGCCGGGTGAGCCCGCGTTGGATCAGCGCGGGCTGTTGCTCCCACCCGATCTGCCATCCGGCCGCTATCTTGTGACTCTGCGCCTCTACGACCCGGCGACCGGCACCGCCGTTGAGACGGTGGCAGGCCAGGACGTACCGTTGATGCCGGTCGATCTGCTGCCCGCGGTTGGGTCCCCGGACCCGGCCACCCTGCTGATCGCCACACGCTTGAACCGGGCGCTCAGCGACGACCTGACATTACTGGGCTTCGAGGTGACGCCCAGGCGGCTGCGACCGGGCCACGAGGGGAGCCTGACGCTCTGGTGGCGGGCCGACCGCCAGCCTGCCCAGCCCTACCGGCTCCGTATAGAACTGCTGAAGCGTCAGGAGGAAGCCATCGCCAAACAGGTGGTGCCACTCAGCCTGGCCCCCACTGATGCCTGGCAACCGGGGCAGATCGTACGCGAGCGCTACCCGCTGGTGCTCGACCCCGCGGCGACCAGCGGAGCCTATGCCCTCAGCCTGACGCTCGCCGACCTGGCGGGGCAGCCAGTTGGTACCCCCCTCACCCTCGGCAACGTTCCCGTGCAGGCCCGTGCCCGGAGCTACCGGCTGCCGCGCGGCAGCCGGCCGCTCGACGCCCACCTGGGAGAAGCTATCGCGCTGCGCGGCTATAATCTACGCCTCCCCCAAGAATCGGGCGATGATCTGGTGCTCACCCTCTACTGGCAGGCACAGCAGCATGCACCGACCGGGTACAAGGTCTTCGTGCATCTCGTGGACGATGCGGGCCAGATCGCGGCTCAGTCGGATGCTTTTCCAGACAAGGGTGAGGCACCCACTGAAAGTTGGTTGCCGAACGAGGTCGTAGTGGACCGACACACGCTTCGGGCGCCCGGAAGCGGCCACTACCGGCTGCTGGTCGGCATGTACGACCCGATCAGTGGGCAGCGCCTGCCGGCGCGGGACCAAGCCCACGGCCCGCTGCCGGAGAGCGCAATCCCTCTGGAGGAAGTGGCGCTCCCGTGACCCGCACCACCCCCATCTCGATCGCATCGGCCCCTGCAGCAGTCAATAGGCGCGGCGAACCGGGCTGGGCCGGATCGTAGAGACCGGCGACGAGGTGGTAGGTGCCTGGCGCCAGGGTATCGGGCAAAACGATCCCGTAGCTGGTAACGGGGGAAGTGATATCCGCCGGGCTGAGGAACGGGTCGGCTTGGGCCACCAACGTCCCGGTGGCATCCAACAGGTGCAGGAAGAGCTTCTCGCTCCCCGCCAGTGCCTCGGGACGTCCATCCCAACGCAGGTGCACGATCACGACCCCGCCGGGCACCGCAGCACCGTGTCCCGCCGAGGGCCGGATCGCCGCTGCCGCCAACGTCAGTCCATTCTGAAAGGTCGCGCGAACCGGCACCATCTCGGCGGGATCGATTCGGGCGTAGACCTGAAGCGGCCAGCGCCCCACACGCGTCTCTCCGACCAGTGCAAACGCGTTGACCAATGCAGCCTGCGCCAGGCCACGATCGTCCCAGGACTCCGCCGGCTGCAGCGGCAAGATCACCCGATGCACCCTTGCCGCCACCAGCGCTCCGACCTCGCGATCAGCACCGGCCACATCGTGCGCCCCAGGCGGCAACACGAGGTGCGCAACCGGGCCGGTGTAGTAGTACCACAGCGTAGGGTCGGGGTAGTTCTGAGCCAGACGTACCTGCTCTACGGGTATCCCGGCCGCGAACCGGTCCAGGGCCGACACGAGGAGTCGCCAGCCCCGCGTCTTACTGTAGGCCGGATCGGTGTAGGCGCGGGTGAGGGAAACTCCCATCCCTGCCACGACCGCCACCACGAGCGCGCCGTTCGCAAAATGCCGCGCCCGCCAGGCGAGGGCGGGTGTCACCCCGACGCTCCCGGGAAGCGAGGGAAGGACTGCGGGGGCGCCCGAGACGAGCCCCATTGCGAGCAGCAAGTAGAACGCCGGCGACGCGGCGACCAGGTAGCGCTCGTTGAAGATCGGACGGTTGAGCGCGCTGGCCCAGGTGGCGCCGAGCGGGAGGCCGAGATAGAGCAGGAGCAGCCAGGCCGCCCGGCGCTCCTGGGATGTGCCCAGAACGAGCCGCGCCACACCGAGCAAGATTAAAAGCCCGGCGAGGAGAGCAAACCACGCCTGCTGGTCGCGCGGCATACTCTGGCCGACGGCAAACGCGCCGAGCGAGCGCCGGATCATCGCTCCCAGGCCCGGCGAGTCCCCATTGCCGCCGTAGTCCACGAGAATCGAGCGTGCCCGCCACAGCCACGGGGCATAGCCCACGGCCAGCAGACCCTGCGCCACGCTCCACCGGAGCGCCACCGCACCCCGGCGGGCCAACACGGCGGTACTGAGCACAAAGACGTTCTGCGCCAGCAGGATGAACGCGGCGTAGTAGTGAGTGTGCAAGGCCAGCAAGCTCACCACGATGTAGGCCAGCCAGGCGGGCCAGCGCTGCCGATGCAACACTTCCAGAGCCAATAACGTGCTGGCAACGGTCATGGCCAGGCTGAGAGTGTACATCCTGGCATCCTGGCTGTGCCAGACCGCGTAGGGGCTCACGGCGAGCAGCAGCATCCCAAGCCTGGCCGGCGCGACGCCGAGGCCCAACCGTCGCGCCAGCCGGTAGAGCAGAGCGACCGCCAACACACCGAACCAGACGCTAAGGAAGCGCAGGCCGAACTCGCTGTGGCCGGCCAGGCCCAGCCAGACCTTCTCGGCGAAGTAACTTCCGACCGGATGAGGCTCCTTCAGCTCGAGCGTCGCGCGGACGATCTCACCAAAGGGGCGCAGGCTGAAGAAGTAGCCAAAAGCCTCGTCGCCGCGGAGTTCTTGATAGTCCAGCCGAAAGAGACGGAGGCCGAACGCGAGGGCAATCACCAGCAGCAGAGTGAGACGCAGGCTGAGAGGCTGTCGCCCGGTCATGGCCGTGCCACCCTTGTGTGCCGCCGCCACTGCCAGAGGCCAAGGACCAACAGGAACAGGAGGGTCGCCACGCTGATGAAGAGCCCGTCGCGGACACTCGCCGGCCAGTAAACCAGTTCGACGGTCGTGGTCCCGGCCGGAACCGGAAGGCCGAGAAAGCTGAGATCAGCGCGCAGCACCGGCCCGGCCCGGCGCCCGCCGGCCGGGCCCCGCTCG
>DOUV01000362.1 GCA_003520455.1 Chloroflexota bacterium
CCGAGCCCCCCAAGGCCGCCGCTCCCACTTCCTTCCGCATCGCCGTCGGCATCGATCCAGACAATATGGACCCCGCCCAGATCACCACGGTGCTGGTCACCAACATCGTGAAATACATGGCTGAGCCACTCGTCAAGATCGACAAGGAAGGCAAAGCGCAGCCGGCACTGGCCACTTCGTGGGAGATCTCCGATGATGGCCTGGAATACACCCTCCATCTGCGTGAGGAGGTGACCTTCCAGGATGGGACGCCGTTCGATGCCGAGGCTGTCAAGTGGAACTTTGACCGGCTGTTCGATCCGAACATCAAGTCGCGGAACCTGAGGAATTTCGCGGCCATCAAAGAGGTTGAGGCCGTTGACGCCAACACGGTCAAGGTACACTTGAAGAATCCGTCCGCGCCCATGCTCGGCGTGCTGAGCACCTATTTGCTCGTGTCGCCGGAGTCGGCGAAGGCCGAGGGCAACTCGTATGAGGCCATTAGCGTGCCGGTCGGCACCGGGCCGTATGGCTTCAAGGAGCGCGTGGCCGGGGAGCGGATCGTCGTCGCGCGCAACGCGAATTATTGGGGCGAGCAACCCTACTACGACGAGGTCGTCTTCCAGATCGTGCCCGAGGCGGCCACGCGCGAGAGCCTCTTGTTGGCCGGGCAGGTCGATATGATCGTGCTCCCACCGATCAGCGATGTGCCCGCACTCCAGGCCAATCCGGATGTCAAGGTCCTGCTCGTGCCGACCAGCCGAATTCTGTACATCGGTATCAACAACCGGGATAAGGATGGTGTGCTGACCGACGTGCGCGTACGCCAGGCGTTGAACTACGCGGTCGACAAGCAGGCCATTATTCGCAGCGTGCTCTTCAACGCGGGCGAGCCGATGGAGAACCCAATCGGCGCCAAACTGTACGGTGATTGCTCGCAGTCGCCCTACGACTACAACCCCGAGAAAGCCAAGGAACTCCTGTCCGAAGCTGGTCATGCGAACCTGGAATTGGGCTTCATTTCGCCGACCGGGCGCTACGTGCAGGACTACCCCGCAGCTGAGGCGATTGCCGGCTACCTGGCGGAGGTCGGCGTAAAGACCTCGCTCCAGACGATGGACTGGCCCTCGTACGTTGGGGCCATCACGACTCCACCCGAGGAAAGTACGCTCGACCTCCATCTGCTCGGCTGGGCCCCCGGCTTTATCGATGCCTCGCAGATGGCGATCATGTACGACTCGACATTCCAGGTGCCCAACGGTCTCGGCACGTCGTTCTATAGCAATACGACGGTTGATGAGCTCCTCAGCGCTGCCTCGCAGGAGGTTGATCCCAAGAAGCGCCAGGATCTGTACTGCCAGGCGTTGAAGATCATCTGGGAGGACGCGCCGGTCATCTTCCTGTGGGTGCAGCACAATCCCATCATCCACCGGGCCAACATCACCAATGTGGATGGCCTCCCGACAGAAGAGTTCGACGCCATCTACGCGCGTCCGGCCGGGTAGGCCGATTCACGGGAACTGAACCGGACCGGGAACGGCACTTCCTTTCAAGGGTAGGTTGCTCATCCGTGGCAATTGGCTGCGGCGGCGCGCCATCCTCACCCCAGCCCTCTCCCTCCCAGGGAGAGGGGGCCAGAGGGGTCAGAAGCGGCGCACTGCGGCTCAGCCAGGATAGAGCCAGTGTCAACCTATCCTTAAGAGAACGGCACCTCCGGTCCGGTCGCCTCATCTTTTGAAGCAGGCGAACCGTGAGGCCTGGGCGGGTAGCCGCGCCCCTCACGGTTCGCGCGAGCGATTCGCCATCCTCTCGCTCACAGGAAGTCTGTGACGGCCATGGCTTCATTCGGCAAGTACATCGCCCACCGTCTCCTCCTTGCGGTTATCACGTTGATCGGCATCTCGATCATCATCTTTTTCCTGGTACGCCTGACGCCCGGGGATCCCGGCCGGGTCCTCGCCGGCATGATGGCTACTCCAGAGGAAGTTCAACGCATTCGAGTCGACATGGGGCTGGACCGCCCCGTGACGGTGCAATACGCGATCTTCTTCGGACGCTTGCTGCGGGGGGACCTGGGGACCTCCGCCCGCAGCCACGAGCCCGTGCTGAAGGAGATCATGGCGCGGCTGCCGGCCACGACCAGGCTCGCGATGATCAGTATGACCCTTGCCGGCTTCCTGGGGATCGTGGGCGGGGCTCTGGCCGCCTACCGGCGCAACTCGAAGCTGGATTTCTTCGTCTCGGTGGGAACCCTGCTGGGCATCTCCATGCCCGCATACTGGCTGGGGCTCATGCTCATTGTCCTGTTCGCCGTGCGACTCCACTGGCTCCCGGCGGCCGGCTCCGAGCATCTCACCAGCTACATCTTGCCGGCCCTCACCCTGGCCTCCTATTCCGTCGCTTTGATTGCCCGGATGACGCGATCCAGCATGCTGGAGGTTCTGGGAGAGGACTACATCCGGACGGCTCGGGCGAAGGGACTGCGCGAACGGATCGTCCTCTTGCACCATGCCTTGAGAAACGCCCTCATCCCCGTCATCACGGTGCTTGGTCTCCAGTTTGGTGCGCTCCTGGGAGGCGCAGTCCTGACCGAATCGGTCTTTGGCTGGCCCGGCATGGGACGCCTGCTGGTGGACTCGATTTTCGCACGCGACTATCCCATGGTGCAAGGCATCATCCTGATCTTTTCGTTGTTGTACATCATAGTGAACCTGGTCGTGGACATCCTGTACGCCTACATTGACCCGAGGATTCACTATGGCTGAAGGTGTTGCGATCCCGGCTCCAGCCGCCATCATTCAGCAGCGTGGCCAGCGCCATGAGACGTGGCTGCGGTTCCGCCGGCAGACACCGGCGACCGTCGGGCTCACGGTCCTGTTGCTCCTCGTCCTGGCCTCCGTCGCTGCGCCGCTCCTGACACCATACGATCCAGCGAAGATGCGGTTGAGCGACGCCTTCATTCATCCCAGTGTGGCCCATCCTCTGGGCACCGATCACCTGGGGCGCGACCTCCTGGCGCGGCTCCTCTATGGCGGCCGGCTCTCGCTCGTGATTGGGTTCCTGGCTGTGGGCCTTGGATTGGTCGTGGGGATCCCATTTGGTGCGATTTCGGGCTACTACGGCGGCTGGGTCGATCTGCTTATCCAGCGGATCACCGATCTGCTGCTCTCATTCCCAAGCGTCCTCCTGGCGCTCTCCCTGGTGGCTGTCCTGGGGGTCGGGCTGGAAAATGTCGTCATCTCGGTTGGCGTCAGTACCATCCCGGCCTTTATCCGCCTGGTGCGGGGCTCGGTTTTGAGTATCCGCGGACAGGCCTACGTCGAAGCGGCGCGAACCGTCGGCGTACCCGACCGGGATATCCTCGTGCGCCACATCCTGATCAACGCGATGGCTCCGGTCATCGTGCAGGCCACGCTGAGCCTGGGCACCACGATCCTGGTGGCTGCAGGGTTGGGGTTCTTAGGGCTGGGCGTGCAGTCGCCGACTTCGGAATGGGGGACGATGCTGGGGGAAGGCCGCCAGTACATCTTTAGTGCCTCCTATATCGCGACATTCCCCGGCCTGGTGATCTTCCTGGCCGTCCTCAGCTTCAACCTCGTGGGCGACGGTCTGCGCGATGCCCTCGACCCGCGTCTGCGCTCGCGGTAAGACGGTCGCAGGGGGTATAGTTACCC
Organism: Chloroflexota bacterium; assembly: GCA_003520455.1. Next base: position 3,654 of record DOUV01000362.1, read on the forward strand.
TGCGATCGCCCGCTGCAACGAGGAAGCAGTGGAAAAGCGGTTTTTTTACCTGCGGCAAGATAAAAGAGGGAAGCTTGAAAGCCTTCATTGCCTGTCTCAGCACTGAGACCAACTCGTTCTCACCCATTCCAACCGGTTTTTCGAATTTTGCCGAGACCTTCCTGGTCCGTGGCGGTGAGTACGGCGAGAAACCGATTACCTTTGCCATGCCGCTGCTGCTCTTTCGCCGGCTGGCCAACGAACGGGGCTGGTCCACCGTAGAGAGCCTGTGCGCCTTCGCCCAACCGGCCGGCTTCACCGTGCGATCGGTGTACGAGGCGTTCCGGGACGAGATCCTCGACGACTTGCAGCGGGCAATGCCGGTGGATATGGTGCTGCTCGGACTGCATGGCGCTATGATCGCCGACGGCTACGATGATTGTGAGGGCGACCTGATTGCGGCTGTTCGCCGCATCGTTGGCCCCGGGGTGCCGATCGGGGCCGAGCTCGATCCGCACTGCCATCTCACGCAGACCATGGTGGCGAATGCCACTGCCCTCGTGTGCTACAAGGAATATCCGCACACCGACATCGTCGAGCGAGCGGAGGAGCTGTTCCACCTGATTGCCGATGCAGCGATGGGCGAGACCCGACCGCGGATGTCGGTGTTCGACTGCCGGATGATCGGCGTGTACCACACGACCCGCGAGCCGATGAAGAGCTATGTTGCACACCTCAAAGAACTGGAGGGCCGGGACGGCGTGCTCTCGATCTCGGTTGCGCATTGCTTCCCGTGGGGCGACATCCCCGAGATGGGTACCAGGGTGCTGGTCATCACCGACGACCGCCCCGATGAGGGCGCAGCGCTGGCGGAAGCGTTGGGCCGGAACCTGTTTGATCTCCGCCATCAGTTGTGGCCCGATTACGTGAACATCGAGGCGGGCCTGGACCGGGCGGTGGCGGTCGAGGGCTCGCCGGTGGTCATCGCCGACGTCTCCGACAATGCGGGGGGTGGGGCGCCGGGCGACTCCACCTTCATTCTGAAGGCGATGCTCGACCGGGGCATCGAGGCGGCCGCCGTCGCCTGCATCTGGGACCCGATCGCCGTGTCGATCGCCATGGACGCCGGCGAGGGGGCGCACCTCGATCTCCGGCTGGGCGGCAAGCTAGGCCCCTCCTCCGGCGACCCGCTGGATCTCGCCGTCACGGTAACGAAGGTCGCGCACGACGTCACCCAGGCCTTCGGCCAGGGCGCCGGCCGGGCCGAGGTCCGGCTGGGCAATGCGGTGGCCGTCCGGGCGAATGGTATCGACATCGTCCTCAACACGATCCGGACCCAAACCTTCAGCCCGGACTGTTTCACCAAGCTCGGCATCGACCCGCAGCAACGACGGCTGCTCGTGGTGAAATCCTCCCAGCACTTCTACGCGGCCTTCGCCCCGATTGCGGCTGAAGTGCTGTACGTCGCCGCGCCGGGTGCCATCATCCCCAACTTGACCGAGATCCCGTATCGAAGGATCGACCGGAATAAGTGGCCGTTCGTGGAGAATCCCTTCGCAGCGTGATACGTGATGCGTGACGGAATCGCTCACGCATCACGTACCACGTCTATCTTGATTGCAGAGTACCGAGGATATCATGACGAAGCAAACACTCGAGAAATACCGCTTGTTCGAAATGACACGGCCTGAGGTCGAGCAGGCGATCGCGGCTGGCGTGGATACGGTCGTGGCGACGTTCGGTTCTACGGAGCAGCACGGGCTGCACCTGCCACTCGGAACCGACTCCCTATGGGGTGAGTTCCTGGGAGATCGCGTGGCCCGTGCATTGGGTGATGCGCTGGTGGCACCGGGGGTACGGCTTGGCTGCTCGGAGCACCACATGGCCTTTGCCGGCAGCCTGACACTCCGGGAGGAAACTTACGCTCAGCTGGTCGCCGACGTCTGCCGCAGCCTGGCGCATCACGGCTTTCGCCATCTCGTTCTGATCCCCACCCACGGCGGGAACTTCGCCCCGCTGGGGAGGGCGGTGGCGGCGATCGAGCCCCAACTGTCCGGGGTGAACCTCATCGCCTTCACCGACCTGATGGCCTTCATGGATGAAGTCTTCCGGGTGAGCGCGGCCCACGGGGTGACGCCCGAGCAGGCCGGCGGCCACGCCGGCGAGCACGAGACCTCACTGATGCTGGCCGTCCGCCCGGACCTGGTTGCGATGGCCGACGCTCAGCCCGGCTACGTCGGTGATCAGCTCAGCGTGGCCCCGATCGTGTTCCAGCGCGGCTTCCGTGCCGTGACGGAGAACGGTGTATTGGGCGATCCACGGGAGGCCTCGGCCACCAACGGCGAGGCCTACCTGGAGGCGATGACCGAGATGATGGTTCGATTTATCCGGGCGGCACGCGAGGAGGCCGTCTGAGGCAGAGATGGGCATGATTCTCTGTATCTCCGTGCCTTCGTGTTGCTGGTGATTCATGCAGGAATTGAACTCCCCATCGCCGTCAACCCGATTGGCGTTCACCATTCGCGAACTGAAGACTGTTGAAGAGTTTCGCACGGCTGAAGTGGTCCAACGAAACATCTGGGCGATGCCGGACCGCCTCGAGGTCGTGCCGTTACACCTGTTGTTGACCGCGCAGAAGAACGGTGGGCTGGTGCTCGGCGCATTCGACGCCGCGGGGACCATGGTCGGTTTCCTGTTCGGCTTCCCGGGCCGGACCGCCGGCGGCCGTTGGAAACAGTGCTCCCACATGGCGGGTGTCCTGCCGGACTATCGCCGCAGCGGGCTGGGCGAGGCGCTCAAGCGCTACCAGCGCGAGTTTGTGCTGCGCCAGGGGCTGGATCTGATCACCTGGACCTTCGACCCGTTGGAGGGCGTCAACGCGACTCTCAACTTCGCCAAGCTCGGTGCAGTGTGCCGGACGTACGAGCGCGACCTCTATGGGAGCATGGCGGACAGGCTCAATCAAGGGCTGCCGAGCGATCGCTTTGAGGTCGAATGGTGGATTGCCGGGCCGCGCGTCGCGTCGCGGATGCAGCAAGGGCCCGCGCGGCTGCGGCTGGCCGACATGGAGCGGGCCGGCGCGCAGCGAGTCAACCAGACTGAAGTGGAAGGCGGACTGCGATATCCGCTAGCGCCGGATCTGGACGGGCGGGCCTCCCTGCTGCTCGTCGAAATCCCGGCAGATTTTCAGGCGATCAAAGCGCTCTCGCGAGAGATCGCCGCTGCCTGGCGGGAGCACACCCGCACGATTTTCGAAGCCTACTTTCAGGCGGGCCACTGGGCCACCGAGTTCTTCAGCGATCACAGCGAAGGCGAGCGGCGCAACTTCTATGTATTGCAGCGGGATGCGCGCCCGTGATGTGTGACACGTATGCAACTCAAAACGAGACTACCCACCATGACTGCTATCAAAATCGATCGGATCGAGCTTCGCTTGATCTGCATGCAGCTCAAGACCCCGTTCCGCACCAGCTTTGGGTTGGCCCACGACCGCTACTGCATCATCGTCAGCGCGCATGGTGAGGGGCTGACCGGGTGGGGCGAGTGCGTCGCCTCGCAGGGCATGCCCACGGGCGACGTGGCCGACTGGGCCTTTTACTCCTACGAAACCGTGGAGACCGCCTGGCACATCTTGAAGGACTTTCTCGCCCCGGCCCTCGCCGGCCGAAGCGTGGCGTCGGCCGGCGAAG
>DOUV01001089.1 GCA_003520455.1 Chloroflexota bacterium
CGCCGGGCGCGCCGCGCATGCCTTCAACTGGGGCCAGGACCAGGGACCGTGCCGGCTGCACCGCCATCCCACGCGCCGTCACGCGCTCGTCCAGGCTCGCGCTGGCATTGGCCCGCAAGATGCCATCCATCTGGATCAGGCCCTGGCCGCGCTGCTCGGCGTAGGCCGGCATTGCCCGGGCGACGGTGGGGCGCTTCCCGGTAATCTCGACCACGTCGCCGATACTGACCCCCAACCGCTCCAGATCCTGGGGATCCAGGCGCACCAACCCACGGCCGACGTCCTTCGGCAGCGCCTCAGCGACTCGAAAGGAAAGAGTGTTTTCGTCCACCTGCGCGTGTCGCCTCCGTGAAGGATTCATCAAGGACTACTGATCCCCGCATTGGTCCCTCAACCGAACTACCACCTGAAACGGACGCCAGAAGCCGACTGATTTCGAGTTCCAGGCATCGGATCGTGGCCGGGAGGGCTCGCCCGGGAAATTGAGCGATTTGTGCCTTGTGGCGGCTGAAGAGGGCGCAAAAGGAGCAGTGGCTTTTTACTCCTCTTGCGCCCTCGCTCTGACACGCCACCCTGGGACGACACCTTTGCCGTGGCAGAGGCCACAGGAGAGGGGGCTGCCCGGCCAGAGGTAGTCGGCGGCCCGGCCGCTGCCACCACAGCCTGGGCAGGTAATCGCGTTGCTGGGCAACTCCACAGTGCCCACCCCGCCACAAGTGGTGCAGGTCATGCGCGAGCCGGGGTGCACGCCCGTCCCGCGGCAAAAGGCGCAGCCCGCCGTCGGCGGATGTAGGCTTCGGCGGCCCGCGCCACGGCAGACCACGCAGGTGGAGAGGGGTGACATGACGCCGAACGGGTCCGTGCCGCTCCCGCCACAGAAGGCGCAGGTCACGCCAACCCGTTCTCCCTCGCCCCTGGTTGTTCGATCAACACTCGTCACGTGCCTGCCTCCAATCTGCTCTCGAGCCGATCGAGCCGATCGCGGAGCGTGCGGTTCTCCTCCTCCAGTTGGTGCGCTCGGGAGGAGAGGGTGGGATCGCTCTCCCACCAATTAATCCCCATCTCCATGGCTTTATCCACCGAAGCCAACAGCAGGCGCAGCTTGATGTTCAGCAGCTCCACCTGCACCAGGGAAATGGTGATATCCCCGGCGATAACGACGCCTTTGTCGAGAACTCGCTCGAGGATATCGGCCAGGCCGGTGGCCTGGACCGAATGCTGCATACGGGGGTCCGACATGGTACTGCACTCCTCTCTCACAACCGGCGGCGGGTGCCGAGGCCCCCGGCTTTGACGACCAGGGCAGCGGTTCTACAACGCACCTCCGAGAAGAGACGACAGAGACGGCAGTCCAGGCTCGCATCGTCGTAGACCTGGCAGGCCAACAGGATGTCCGCAGCCTCAGCCAGCGTGTGAGCCCACGGCACCTTCTCCGGGGCGGTCGGTGCCTGGTTGATGGCCTGGCTCAGCCGGGCGATCTCCGCCTCCTGGCGCGGGAAGAGATTGATGGGGCAACGAATGTCTGGGGACGTCTCTCGAGGCCCCATCATTACCCCATCATTTGTCCCCGCTGATAGCGACGAGTCCGCTCGTACCCCGTGAGATTGCCGGCCTCATCGAGCGACACCTCGTAGGTGGCCAGCACATCCCCGGAATCGGGGACGCGCCTCAACTCGACCATCTCGAGCGCCGCGTGCCAGCCCGCCTCGTCCCGGTTCAGGCTCGAGACCGTGTCCGGCTTGAGGCCGGTCAACTCGGCGAGCTGCTCCTTCGCCCGCCTGGCAACCTCTGGGGCGGTGATACGAACTTCTGGGAGGGTCAAGGTTTCTGGCATGGTCATGAGAAAGTTCTCCTTTTCGGGCGGACGGCCAGGGGCCGTTCCTTTCAATTACGATCGCTCCTGTCCTTACATCTCGCGTGCGGCGGCCTGGCGCTCCTGTATGACTCTCAGCAGCGCCAACAAATCTTCTTCAGCCGCCAGGTACTCTGTCTCGCCGATCTCCCCAAGGTCGTAGCGCAGTTCCAACTCCATGAGCTTCCCGCGCACAGCCTCTTCGTTGTACAGTTCCCGCTCGGCCTGCTCCGTAATCTTTTCGGCGATCCAGAGTACTCCCTGGATCGGGCCTGAAGCCGGCAGGGTCAGCAACTTCGTCAGGAAGCCCACGTTTCATCTCCTCTGGTTGTTGGCGGCTACCCCGTGGGACCGTGGACTACCGGCTGCCGTTGTCCCAGTGGACGACGATGTTGACGAAGTTGTACGCCGGCACGGGGCCAACGTATTTCAACATCAGGCGGTGGCCCATCTCGGCATCCAGTTGCTGCACCGCCTGATCGAACTCGGGCTCGCGGTCACGGTCCAACAAGAAGGCCGCGTTCAGGATCATCCGGTCGGTCAACGTCTTGTTGGTACGGGTCCTATGGACCAGCGGGCTCAGGCGGGCAACGATATGCTCGGCGTCCTCCTCCCGTTTTTTCCCCATGGCCGCCTCGACCATCTCGCCCAGACGGATGCGGTCGTAATAGGTCTCCTCGGAAGAGCGTCCCATCAGGCTGTCGCGCAAGCTGCGAATGGCGGGGGTCTCCTCGACGATCTCGCGAAAGATCGCCTCCTCGTACCAGAAGGCCTTCACACCCAGCTCCACCCGCCCTTCCATCTCGTGCAGCAGGCCGTCGAGTTCGGTGTAGCGTCGCTTGAGCACCTGCTCCTGCAGCGCATGAGTGCTGGGGGCGATGGTACTGAAGCGCACCGGCAGGATCGTGAACTCCTGCATCACCTCCTCCAGCACCACAGTGTGCGCCATCATATTGCGCCGGGTGCGCTCGTAGTCGGCGACCGGAGAGGCGCTCACAACCGCAGCCAAACCGTTGAAGTGGACGGTGTGCACTGTGTCGCCCCGCTCGCCAATGCCGCGCGTGCCAAACTTGCGGGGCTCCGGACAGCGGATGACGCAGTACAGATATTCTCCCGTCGGGGTCTCTGTTTCGGGCATACTCTTCCTCCCGCAAGAGACGAACAGCCCACGCCGGACGACGAGAAGCCGTCATTCGCCGCGCGGTGGAGACGCTCGTCAGACAGTGGCCATCTGCAGGCGATACCTCAGGGGCAATCCCTTCTCCGCCAGTGCGTCAGCCAGAATATTCAAAACCCCGTGAGCCCATGCCTCCAGTTCAGCCGCTGTCAGCTTGCTGCGCAGGGCGACGTACTGGTGGCACAGAGCGGTGTAGGCCGGGAGCACTTCGGGCTCCAGATGGGGAAAGACAGCCGTGTTCAGGACGGCTTCCAGTTCCCGCGCATCAGCCTCGCGTCCTGCTCTGTAAAAGGGCGCCACCTCCAATGCCAGCTCGAGGGAACCCTTCAGGTCGCCGATGAGGAGCAGCAGATCGGCGCCGGCCGGGGTCAGCTGCCCGCGGGCGACCTCCTGCTGCAACTGCCGGCGCAGCCCTGCCCGTCCGGTGACACTCTCTGCGGCGTTGGCCACGTTACGGCGATCCAGGTAGAGTAGAGGCTCGCCGAAACCGCTCCGGATCGTCAGTTCGTTGGTGAACACTTCCCGCGGCGCGCGGAGGCACAATTTGTCGGCCAGCAGGTTGAGCAGGTGATGGGTTCTCGCTCGCCTGTCCGCCCCCAACGAGTGGTCGTCCCTCGCCGGCAGGGAGAGTTCCACCCGGACGCTACGCGAGGCCCGGGCGGTCTCGTTCTCGGCCAGGGGGTGGGCGTGCTCGTGGGCCAGCAACGCCCGGATGGCCAGCGCGTCACTCCAGTAGCCGGCTGCGACCATCGCCTGGTGGTTCACGAAGACGTGGCACTGGGAGAGGTCCGCCAGGTCGTAGACGTTGACCACCGGCGGCTGGTCCATGGCTTCGGCGGCCCCTGGCGGCAACTCGCTCCCCGGACGGAGCTGGCGAAGCAGGGGTTGCAGATCCTGGAGCACAAAGAGGGTCACCCAGCGGTGGGGCCAGCCTCCTCGTTGGGCATATCCTCGGATAACCGCCTCTTCCTCCTGAAGCACCGGGAGCACTCCGGCCTCTACGTCGGACACGAGCCGCAGTTCGGTCCGCGCGATCCGGTGCAGGCTGAAGTGCTTGACGGTCCGATCGGGACGGAACATTTCCCCTAGGCCTTCTTCAGCCGAAGCTCCAAAATGCCATTCCGGTACGTCTTGTGCAGGCTCGTCGCGTCCACCGCCCCTGGGAGCAAGACCTCTTTGGCATATTTGCGCTCGCCGCTGGTCCCCAGGGAGAGAATGTCACCTTCGATCTCGATCTGGATCTCTTCCTCGGCCACGCCGGGTAGTTCGGCCACCAGAACAACTTCCTGCCCCTCGTCGAAGAGGTCCACCAGGGGCTCCCGTACCTCAGCCACCACCGGCCCCTCTTCGGTTGTTCGGATGTTGCCGAAGCGCTCGACCCGCGGGACGCCGCCCAGGCCGGTGCGGACGGTGAAGCCGTAAACGCCGCGGGCCTGCTCACCGAGCCCCTTGACCTTGAATTCGCCCGTTCGAGTAACCTCCGACTCGCTGGTCTCGACCATGTCGGACAATAGATCCAGAAAGTCGCCAAGCCCCTTGAACAGCCCCCCAAGGCCCAGATCGACCGTCACTTCCTCTTTCGCTTCTCGTTTCTTCCGCGCTGGCATTTCTCCACCTCTCTCCTTTCGAGCGTGGCGGCTTGCAACGTCACGAGCACGCCGCGCTCAACGGGCCACGCGTTGCTGGTGCAACCGCTGGCGCGCCCGGAGGCGTGCCGCTTCCCGCGCGCTCTGTTCCGCTTCTTGCAGTCTGGGCCAGTGAGCCCGGCCAGGGCCGGTGCTGGCAGGGACGGAGCGCATGGTACGAATGTGCTTGCGCGTCCGGATACGCCACAGGGCGCCAAAGCCGCTCATGGTCATCCTCCTTGACATGGCAGGTCGTCGGCTCAATACTCCAACGGAATCTCGTGCCAACCTGGAGCCTCGTCCGCGTCGCCCTCGACCCTCTCCATCGGTGTTCGGCGGGATTTTGCGCGCCTCGGCGAGCTGTTGGAGGCCGCTGGCTCCAGGGTTTCCTGTAAGAGGGCCAGGCGCTCCTCCACCAGCCGGAGCCGCTCCCCCGTCTTTTTCTGATTGTCGGTCCACATCTTCAGCTCGCGTTCCAGGCGGGCCTTCTCGTGCTCCAGGCGCGCCAGCTCGGTCACAACCTGTTCGCGCGCGGTCGGCACAGAGCGATTCCTCAGCCCCTGGATGGTAGGAATATCTCGCATGCTCCTGACTTTCATCCTGATCTTCCTCCTCCTTGATTCCCCACTGTGACCCTTCCACCCGAACGGCAATGGTGCTCGATCAGGCTGAGCAGCATCTTGCGCTGTTGGGCGCGGCGCTCGCGTGCCCGGCTGGTGAAGGCCGTCTTCGATTCCAGGACGTCCAGGCAGATGCTGACGAAGCGCGGCTCGTCCGCGCGGGGATGGAGGTTCTGCTGCGCGGTGACCCGGGCGATCATGATGCAGGCCCGCAGCGTCGGCGCCTGGTCGTACTCGCCCGAGGCCCGGAAGTCCCGTACCACGTCGACAACCTTGGAGGCCTCCTCCACCGGCATATTCGAACGCGAGGCGGTGATGGCGATTTCCGTCTCACGGTCGTAGTAGTCCAGGTCCATCGTCACCAGCCGGTCACTGAGCGCATCCTGGGCTTCGTGGACGCCGGCGTACTCTTGAGGGTTGCTGGTGAAGATGACCCGAAAATCGGGGTGGACTTTCAGGTAGGCATCTTTCTGTGTCATCGTGGGCAGTACGAGGATCCGCTCCTCCAGGACTGCCAGGAGCACATTGTTGGCCTCGGGCCGGGAGCGAGTGAACTCGTCGTAGACCAGGGTGAAGCCCTCGCGGCAGGCTGTGGTGAGGCGATTGTCGACCCACCGCTGAACGGCGTCCTCCTCGTACTTGAGCACCGTGTGGATAAAGCGGTCGACAACCCGGCGGTAGCTGTACCCATACTGCCCGCCAATAAGATCAGAGGTCGAGAATTCCTCGTCTCCGGTGATGAGCATCACCGGCCGCCCCAACTGGGCCGCCACATGCAGGGCCAGAGTGGTCTTGCCCGTCCCGGCTGGGCCGCGGAAGTGAACGGGGAATCCGGCGTTCAGATAGGCCAACGCCCGCCCCATCACCTCCCGGGTAGTGGAGGTTTCCACGAAGTCGGGGCGCGCCCGCAAGGACAGAACTGTCCGCTGCCCGTCCATCCCGTTGCTCGGGGTCACTGCCACGGCTCTCGATGCCACTGCCATCTTTCATACTCCTCTCGCTGGGTGCTGACGGCTCCCGCTCCCCGGGGATCAGAGGCCGGGGGCAGGGGCCGGAGAGCGCCGCGCAGACTCTTGCCCAAGTGCTGCCTCCCTGACCCCTCGGCCATCAGTCGTTCGCTATGTGTCAATCCATTGCTCGACGGAGGACGACCGCACCCCGATCTCGATCGTCAGCGCCCGGTACCACTTCTCCCGAGCGGCCGCGTAGACCTCGGGATTTTCCTGCCAGGTGCGAAACTGGTCGTAGACTCGTCGGAAACCAGACCGGGCCTGCAGCCAGACCTGGTCGTCAAAGGGAGAGCCCGCGGGATGCTGGGGGCCGCCGTCACCCCAGAAGGTCCGGTGGGCCATGCCGCGCTCAAAATCGGTCCCCAGCCCGGCAGGAGTGCCCGTGATGAGATACACTACGGCATCGCCGAAGGCCAATGCCAGCGCCCCTTCCAGGCCGAGGCGATGGCCACCAGCCACTGCCAGGAAGGCCAGGAGTCGCGTCAGAGCATCTGACCCGCGCTGGCCGTGTCCCGTCCGCTGGTGAACCACGGCCAGCGCATCGACGTAGGCCAGCGGCGGCCGCTCCTGCCAGTGACGCGGCGGGAAGAGGGCCAGAGTGAAGTCCGCCGGTGAGAAATCACCGAGTTCGTCCACCTCCCCTAAGCCCAGGCGCAGCTTCTGCCAGAGTGTCGAGAAGAGGCTCTGGGCGGCGGACAGGTCCGGCTGGAGCATAATCTCCGGGCGGGGTCCGTCCCGCACCGTGAGGCGGCATTCCACCCCCTCAAGAACCTGCAGTGTGGTCGGGAGGGTGATCTCAATGCTTCCGCTGGTCCGGCCCGCGGATCGGATGCTTCGGGTTCCCAGGTACATGGCAGCCACCTTGTGCTACATCATCTAGCCGGTTCTCTAGCAGAAACAGGAGCCAAAAAAGTTCGCCTCAACGAGCCGCACTGAAGCGCCCGGACCGGCCGTTGGCCCTCGACTGGGCTCAGTCTGCATTCGTGACGATCGCCGTCCTGTCTCACCCACCAGCGTGATGAATTCTAGCGACCGAGCGCGGCAATCGGAACCGGCGCCAGGAGCGCGGCCTTCCTGGCCGCCCACGATGGCTTTAGCGCCGAGGTGGGGCGAGCGGAATGCTCGCGCTCCCAGAGCCGGCGTCTCCCGATTTTGGCTGTCACCGTTCATGAGAGACAGCGCAACGGCGGGCGGCCGGCGGTCATCGTCTCACGCCTGCCCCCCGACCTCGCGGGCTTGCTCGATCCATTCCTCCACTTTCGCCAACCGGGCCGTTTCACCGAGGACCTGGTGCAACTCCTCGACCGTGCTCTCAGCCAGGCGGGCGTAGGTCTGAATTCCTGCCAGCCTGAGCCGCCGCTGCATCACGGGCCCAATCCCGCGAATCGCAGTGAGATCATCGGAGTCGATCTCGCCCGCGGGTACAGCCTTCTCTTCCGGCTGTGGCGCCTGCGCTTCTTCCACGGCCGGCGCGGCTGCCACTACCGTCTCGGCTGCCGGCGCCGACTGCGGGGCGG
>DOUV01000784.1 GCA_003520455.1 Chloroflexota bacterium
CAGGTCGATGGGGCCGCGTGGAACCCGACCGTGTTGCGCACGCCACCGCTCAGCGCGCTCACCTGGGTGCAGTGGCGCTACGACTGGCCGATGACGCCCGGCCGCCACACCTTCCGCGTCCGTGCGATCGATGGCACGGGCGCGCTCCAGGTCGCGAGGGAGAGCGGCGCGCACCCCAACGGCGCGACCGGCTACCACTCGGCGACCGTCACGCTCTAAGTGGGCGATTTCCCCCCAAGGATCTTCCTTCGCTCCCGGAAACTGTTGGTAGGCTTCCTGCTTAGAGCCGGGTAGGACTTCTCGCCTCACGGCTGAGGCGCGAGGGCCGCACTCGGCTCTATTTGTGCCGGAAGGTCTTAAGCGATGAGCGGGATGACACGAACGCCTCTGGAACAACCTGTCAGAGTGGCCGTCTTAATTGGGCTCGTGATGCTGGGGCTGGTGGCCACCGCGCCAGTCGCCCTCTCCCAGAGCACGAGCAATCAGCCTTTCATCCTCCCCTTCAAAGGACCGCCCGGCCCAGGCACCTGGCTCCTGGGCCAACCCTACGGTAATACCGTCTTCGCCTTCCAACATCGCACCAGCTTCTACGGCGCGAGCCAGGGCATCCACTTCGGCACCGACTTCGTTGCTCGCTGCGGAACCGAGGTGCTCTCCATTGCCGACGGCGTCGTCTTCGCCGTGGACGACCTCAGCTTCGGCTCCGGTCCGCACAACCTCATGATCGATCACCCAAAGCTGGGCTACGCCACCCTCTACGGCCACCTCTTGAAGCGCCCCGCCCTCCAGGCCGGTCAGGCGGTGAAAGCGGGTGAGGTCGTCGCGCTGAGTGGCGATCCCGCCGGCACCTGCACCGCCCGCCCGCACCTGCATCTGGAGGTGCGCGGCCTGGAGCACGTCCGTAAATACGATCCGGTCCCGCTCATCCAGGCCGATTGGGACAACCTGGCGCTGACCGGCCCCCCAACCCAGATCTTCGAGCGCAACCTGGATCGGCCGCGCCAGTGGCAATACCTGAACGATCAACCTGAGGCGACCATTGGGGGTCCCCTCCTCAACGACTTCGCCCATCCCTGGCCGCCGGATTGGACAGGGCCATGACCGTGAAACTGTCGCACACATCTCACGCAATCGTTGGGGTCGCAGGCACCCTTCTCGTGCTGCTCCTGCTTTCGGCCTGCTCGTCGAGCCGCGACCGGGACACCCCGAGCCTCCAGGATGCCTCAGCGGCGACCATGGCTGGAGTCCTCGCGCCCGCCTCCGATGTCTCCGCCGCGACCCTCCGCCGGCTCACCGCCGACGGCTGCTGCCCCCACCCCTTCTGGTCGGCCGACTCCCAACACGTCCTCTTCATCGACAAGCCTTCGGCTGAGGCACCGGTCGGCATCTGGGACCTAGACACTACAAGACCTGGGGGACCGGCGGAGCTGGTCAGCCAGGGCGTTGCCTTCTACACCCCCGACATGGCGTTCCGTATGGTGCCTCAGGGAGACACCACCCGCCTCGAGCGCCTGTCGGACGGGCAGCACTGGACGGTCCCGGCACAAGGACGGCCCGTCTTTGTCGCCCCCGACCAGAAACATATCGCCTGGCAGGTTCGCAACGAGGCCCAGGCGACCGAGGAGCGGACCACGCCGATCTGGGTAGCCAACCTGGACGGCTCCCAGCCGCGACGGATCGCCCAGGTCCCGCGGGGCAACCTGTACGGGTGGCTCTCCCACGACCGATTGCTGTGGCGCGGACGCGACTCGCTGAACGCGCCCGAAGACGCGCTCTACAACTACTCACTCGCGACGGGGACCGTGGAGACGCTGGCTCGAGGCGCGTGGATAGAAGGGGTCCTGCCCTCACCGGGGGGAAGCTGGATCGTCTACTACGTCACCCGCGACAAGGTGTCGGAGCGAAACGGGCTCTGGCTCCTTCGCACGGCTAGCGCGACGTCCTACCGGGTGGTGGATACCCTGTTCGGGGCCTACCAGTGGCGCGACGACAGCCACCTGCTCCTCATTCCCCTGGACCCCACCGCCCCGAGCCACCAACTCTGGGAGCTGGACACCCAGAGCCTGCAGAGCCACCGCCTGACCGATCCCCAGACGACGCCGTTCAAGATCGCCGACAACGACTGGAGCGTCTCGCCTGATGGCCGCTCTGTGGTCTTTGTCGGCAGTGAGGATCACAATCTCTGGTTGCTCAGCCTGCCCGAGGAGCCCGGATCGCAGTGAGGCAGGCATGATCGACTGCCCGAGAAGAATGGCGCTTCAGCCCACCACTGGGGCGCTCTTCTGTTGGCGGCCGCGCGACTCCTCGCACGAACAACGACCGGGCGGGGCGACGACAGGGGAACCAGGTCGGGGTACGAGCGGTTACCTCCTCTACCACACGATGCATCCCAGTGTTAACACAAACTCCAGGTAACACTGTTTGCACTGGTAATGCCTGGTGAGCGGTACTCGCCGCATCCACGGTGCCCGGCGGATTCGCAGAATCGATGGACAGCGACAGCGTGGGCATCGCATCGGGAGAGTGAGGCGCATCATACCCGGACTCCCTGACACATCCTGCTCCAGACCCGCGTGCCGGCACCCGCAAGGTTCTGAACGCGAGAGAGGGCGCGCCAGGGCCGGGTGCGTGGGGCCGCGGCAGAGCAAAGGCGAACCTGCAGCTCAGGTGGCCACGACTCGTCGTGACACACCCGGTCTGGAATGGAACCCGTCACAAATGAACAAGCCGCACACCCAGAGCCGCCGCACTCGCGGCGGCTTCCAGCGTGGCGCCCGGGGAGCAGGCGGCAGGGGGTCTTCGCGTGAAGTATCGGCTCGCGCGCCGCAAGCTTGCGACACG
>DOUV01000146.1:0-329 GCA_003520455.1 Chloroflexota bacterium
CAAGGCGCCCGGCCAGGCGGACGCCATCAGCGCAACGAGCAGCGCGACGGATGCTAGCAGCGCGGGTAGGCGGGATAAGGACATCGCAGAACCTCCTTGAGTGTGGAACTTTTTGAACCGGGCCGCCAGCGGCTGAAGTGCCCGGGGTGAGGGTCACTCAGCCGATTGAACGACGGCGAGCCCGGCATTGGGGCAAGAGTGGCAAAACCTGGGGGTGGAGTGCGGGTCCCTCCCCCGACCCCCCACCATGCGGAGGGGCGTCGCCACGGAGATATACCAGCAAAGAGAGCGGCCAATACTCCTCATAGTGACAGGACTTACGCAGTAGG
>DOUV01000146.1:389-3912 GCA_003520455.1 Chloroflexota bacterium
TTGAATTGCGGACGGAGTATCGGTTCGTAGTGCGCGCTTCAGCGCGCACTCCAAGCCAAATGCCGCTTCTTTGAGCCGTTCTGCCTCGCACCGCGTACGTCCTGTTAGTGATGTCCGCGAACGCCGGCGGGGGAGACGCCCCACCGGGGCGTCTCTACCGGAGGACGGGCAGGAAGACGTGACAGACCGGGAGGGCCTCGCCCCAGGTCTGGGGCTGGTCGAAGAACCGGCTGTTGGGCCAGCCGTAGTCATTGCCGACAGCGGTGACCCAGTGGTGGTAGACGGCCAGCCCCACCGGTTGGCGGCACGAGCCGCCGATGAGGGCCAACGGGATTACAAATTCCGCCTCGTCGGAATTGCCGAACCTGGCCTTCGCCGACCACCCTCGAAGCGGATAACTGACGTAGCCATTGGGGACCCCGCTTCCGCGATAGCTGTTTGTCTTCCCGTCCATGATGTTGACCCGGAAGGCGAGGTCGTCCTCCTCAGCCACAGGCTCCCGATCGCCCTGAGTGTCCACATAGACGCTGACGAACCGGCTGGCGAAGCTGCCGGCCGCCCCGCGCATGCAGATGTAGAGTGAGGTGCTGTCCTGCTTGATGTACACGGTGCCCGTCACCTTGAACGCGTCGTCGAACGGGAGGGCCAGGGCGTCGCGGTACTCGGAGGAGGAATCGCAGCTACCGTCTAGCTTCACGGGAATCGTTGCCCGCGGGATCGTTACCTGAGGCGGTGGCAGGCGCCTGACCGAGACGGAGACCTCGTCGCTGACCGCGCCGGCGTGGTCGAGATCACCCTGCCAGATCGTGCGGACCTTCCACACACCCGTGACGGAGGGGGAGAACGTGTCCTGGTACTTGCCGGTGCTGTCCGTGCTGGCCAGCCTGGTCGTGGTGTTGCCGGATGGATCGGTGTAATCGACCACAACATTCGTCTGGTGGGCCGGGTCGAGCACGCCGGTCGCCTTGATCTTGCCGGCCGCATCCACGCTGACGCTGAGCGAGAGGTTGGTCTGCAGGACCGTCTGAGCGGCCAGGACGACCCCCGCGACGACGTGCGTGGCCTCGTGGGTACGGCTGTACGACCAGCCTGGCGGAATCGCCTGATTGGTCATCGTGACCAGGGTGCGGGCGTCCACTTTGAGCAGGTAAGTCTGCCCGATCGGGCTCCCCCGCGGCACGACGATCTTGACGGGGACCCGGCGTACCTCGTCGGGATTCAGGGTCAAGGACGGCAGGCCATCGGCCACCGAATAGCTCCAGCCGGGGGGCAATTCGGATTCGATGTTGAAGAAGAAGGTGCGGGGCCCGAACGGAGGCTGGTTTCGACTGAAGGGGTTGCGGAGGAAGAAGTCCCGCTCGGGGAGCGTGTAGCTGCCGCTCACGCGATCGCGCACGGCCTCGAAGTTGTCGAAATTCTCCTGCTCCCCGTCCCCGTCCTGGTTGCTGGTCACGATTTCGCCTGAGACGGGATCGATCACCACCTGGACACAGCTATGGAAGTTGAAGTGTCCCGCAGCGATTTGCTCCGGCGTCAGCGAGACGGCCGGTGTCCACTCGACGTAGACGTCGGTGCTGGCGCCGGGCGCCAGCGATGCCAGGGCGGGGAAGTCGGCGGCGGTCGCGACCCCAACCTCCGTCCAGCCGGTGGAACTGCTGATGCCGACGCCGAGCGGGTTGGTGACCCGGAAATGAACTCGCACGTCGTTGGCGGGCAGGTCGCCGGCGTTCCGCACGTGGGCGTAGATGCGGTTGCGGTGGTTGGCGCACGGGTCGTCGCCGTTGCCGATGACGGTCCCATCGCCGCGCCGGCCGTAGCGCAGACCGCTCGGGCCGACGTCGCTCTCATACCCGTTGCAGGAGCTGTCTACCCAGATGTCGATGGTCTCCCAGGTATTCATGGGTGGCGTCAACCAGGGGACCACGAAGAGATCGGGGTGGCCGGGAGGGACGCCGCGCGTCACGGTGACGGAGAACCCATCGCCGACGGCAGCGTCTACCCGGACCTGGATCGCGTTCGCCGCGTCGTTGAAGGTGTTGCCCACGTGCCACAACGGGTACGGCCAGCAGTAGGCCGGGACGTCGGCCGCGGTTCTCGGGAGCCCCCCGCCCGGGCGACTCAAGCAGTTGGCCGCCCGCGGATCATAGGTTGGACTGCTGGGGTTGCCGTCGCGGACACAGCCCCCCGCGACCGTCGTGTCGCAGGAGTCGACGTTGCGCACCGGCGGGTCCCGCGTTTCCTCGATCTCGCGGATGTGCACCCCCTCATCCCAGATGCCCGGGCCGATGTTCAGCGAGTCGGCGCGAAGCCGCCGCCGGACTTCGACCAGGTAGTACTTCCCGGGTGCGATGGGGATCTTGATGCCCTGGGCGGCCGTCGTGTCGGATGGGAGGTGCTCCAGGGGCGAGAGCACCACCGTCATCCCACCCGTCCCCGACGATGGCGCCGGCACCGTGACCACCTTCCCGGAGGGCAGCCAACCGGCGAAGACCTTCTTGTCGCCGGCCATCACCGGGGGGCCCGACAGCCCGTAGACCCCCTCGTCGCAGGGGTAGCAACTATCCATGAGGTCGTAGCCGCTGGCGTACCCCGACGGGTGGCCATTCCAGTTGCCGCCGAGCGTCACCCCATCGATGAGCTGAAGTTGGTGCCCGATCTCGTGGGCCCAACCGTTCCACCAGACGCCCGAGGCTCCCGGTGGATTGAGGGAGGTATCGCCGGCGGGGGTGCCGCACTCAAAATCGTACGAGCGCTGGAAGGTCCCGCTCACGCCGGGTCGCGAGATCGCGATCGCCCCGTTGGTCCAGTCGCCGGCGCACCAGGGGTTGAGGACGATGATGCCGTTGATGCCCGTGAAGCTGAGACCGCCGGCCGCGGCCGCCTGGGCCGCGTCTTGGATCAGGGGCGGGGGGCAGGGAACGCGGCTCTCGGTGCCATCGGTCGCGCAGGGATTCCAGTAGAACGCTCGGGTCTGGCTGAGAGCCACCTCGACCACGCTGACCTGCACGTCGAGGTTGCCGCGCGAGAGCCAGGTGAAATAGTCGTGGATCTCCGTCCCGGCAGCCGTGAGCTGAGACAGCGTGTACGGGGTGCTGGTGGTGTCGCTGTACTTGACCCGGATGATGGCCAGGCTATAGGTCCCGGTCCTGGCCTGGGCCGGCGGGCTCGACTTCACGAGGAGCCCCGAGAGCAGAACGAGCAGGAACAAGATCAGTTTGCGAAGGATTCTCCAGGAAGGTTGCAAGTCCATGAGTCCTCTCCTCTGGTGGGGTCCCGGCTGCACAGCCGCATGCGGTGTGGGCTGCGGGAGTCCCAGAGTTTCAATCATCTCAACTGCTCCCGGCGGATCTGGGGGCCAGGGCTGGTCGATGTGGGCGATTCTTTCTTCTGGAAATCCTCGAGCAATCACGATAGCGGGTCGAGCAGGGTGGTTGAGAGCAGTGCGCTCGCCCACCCCGCTCGGCCTTGCGTGATGGGGTGTACCGGTTAGATCATCGGTCACGTCGTCGTGGCGCGGGTGGGA
>DOUV01000719.1:0-3006 GCA_003520455.1 Chloroflexota bacterium
GGGGTGATCGAGGCGCGCACCTGTCGCAAACAAGACTTCGGAAGTCTTTTCCCTCCCCCACCGGGATTTCTTGACCGGCTCTCTAGTGGTGCCCATTCAGCAGCCCCCACCACTCGGCAGCGATCATGCAACCTGTTCGAGTCAATCGCGGGCACACCGCCTCAAACCTGACCCCTTCGTCAAGACCACGGATCGACGAAAATAAGGTGAAAGACATAAGCACTTGACCAGCCAAATGGACCCGCTGAGTCGCCGAGACCAGGCGCCTGGTCGTCGCCGTAGTAGTCGGGGCTGTGGACATGTGGGAAACTCGGAGAGTTTTCCACATGTCCACAGCCCGATCAGGCTCACCCATAGTGCACCTCCGCTGGGGTACGATAGTCCAGGCTCTGAGGCGGACGTTCGTGGTTGTAGAACCGGAAATAGTGGTCCAACCCGGCGGCCAGGTCGGGCACCGAGGCGTAGTCCTTGAGATAGAGGTCCTCGTACTTGACCGACCGCCAGAGCCGTTCGACGAAGATGTTATCCAGGGCGCGCCCGCGACCATCCCTGCTGATGCGGATGCCGGTCGGTGCGAGATAGTCCGTGAACTCCAGGGCGGTGAACTGCCCCCCCTGATCAGTGTTGAAGATCTCTGGATGCCCCACCGGCAGGGCCTGCTGGAGCGCTTCCAGGCAGAACCGACCGTCCAGGGTGTTGGACAGGTGCCAGGTCAGCACGGAGCGACTGAACCAGTCCAGGATGACCACCAGATACATGAAGCCGTGCTGCATCGGCACATAGGTGATATCCGAGCTCCAGACCTGATTCGCACGGACGATCTCCAGACCGCGCAGTCGGTAGGGAGACACCGTGTGCCCTTGGCCAGGAACGGTCGTCTTGGGCTTGGGGTAGATGGCCTGCAAGCCCATGAGCCGCATCAGGCGCTGCACGCGCTTGTGATTGACCGGGTAGCCTTGGCGCCGCAGGCTGGCCGTCATCTTGGGCCAGCCATAGAACGGCGTCTTGAGGTATTGCTCGTCGATCAGGCGCATCAAGCGCAAGTTGAACGCGCTCTCGCCCGCCGGCTCGGAGGAGTAGGTCGAGCGATTCAGCCCCAGCAGCTCACATTGCCGGCGAATACTGATGTTCGGATGGCGTGGCTCGATCAGGGCACGCCGGGCCTCAGTCGAAGGAGGCAGCTGTTTTTTGCAGCCATTCCAGCTCCATCTTGAGGCGCCCGATTTGCTCGTACAACTCGGCTTCCCGCTCCTCGAACTCCCGCTGTGGCTGGGTGCCGTTGGACCTGAAAACATGGGCGCCCTCTTCCAGGAGCTGCCGTTTCCACTGGCTGATCTGGTTGGGATGCACGCCCGTTCCACTGGCGATCTCAGCCAACGTCTTGGTCCCTTTGGCCGCTTCCAGGGCGACCTTGAACTTGTAGTCAGCACTATACCGTCGTCGTGTCTTGGACATCTGTTTGACCCTCCACGCGCTCGATATTATAGCCGATTGCTCACCTTAGCACGTGGTCCAGTTTTCGGGGTCAATTATACCTTTCACTAACTGGCGCGCAGCAAAGAGTCCCGCACACACGCCTGGCGGAAGTGCCCCAGACTTTCCAGGTCGATCCGCGCCAATTCCGGTCGCAAGACCTCCACAGATAGGATAGCGTCGTTTTCTGTGCCTGCTGCGCACCCCGCCGCGCGTTGACGTAGGTCTGCAGCCGCTCGATGCTGGTGCCCAGTTGTGGGAGGATCGCCGCGTCGTGCTACAGCCACCCCTCTGAGGCGCTCAGCTCGACTGCTTCCACGAACGGCAGCATCGCCCGCGTTCGCAGCCACAGGTCGTCTGGAATCCCTTCCCGCTCCCGCCGAACCTTCATCAGCTCCAGCGCCTCAAAGACCCCGACCTCGATTGGCAGCGTAACCAGCTCGTCCAAGGCCTGTGGTTGCTCGTCGTGATCGTCTCATACTCGCCCCGTTGCAGAGTGCCGGCCACCGCGCCTCGATTATGCACTCGCAGTCTGTAGTCCATTGGCCCTGCCCGACCCAGTATCGCCCCTTTCTCTCGTCCTGCACCTCCTTATCTCAAATTGTCTGCGTAGCCTTCAGGGGCACCTTCTGCTTCCCCAGTGAAAGTAGGGGGCAGGAGGCAAGCGATGGGAGGTTGCCCCCACTGAGTCCCGTGGAGAAGGAACACATTTACTGCAGCTGGCTGTAAGGGCAGCAGTTGGCTGTCCTGGCAGCAGAGGTGAGGTTCACGATTTCCTGTGCCTGAAAGAAGGAGCCACGAGGTCGCAGCCAAAGTGCGGTGGACCTATGCATGCCTCGCCATAACTCGACGGAGACGCTCTTCTACTCTGAGCCGCAGGTTGCTGAGGCGGCGCGCGTCCAGACGCGCATCCACAGTGAGGTCGTGCCGGTGTTAGGCGACGCTGTAAGACAACCCCCTCACACTTTTCTGGGTCTTGACTTCTTATCGCATCGCCGCCGCAAGCAGTATCGGGTCTTGACAAGCGAACATTTTCTTTATAGACTGGTATTACTATGTGAACTGACGGTTCACATAGTGAAACATAACTATGAGCACAAACCCCTATGCCCTTGGCACATTGGTGAACGCCTTCCGCTTGCTCGATCTGCTGGCCGAAACCGAGCACGAGTTGAGGCTGTCCGACTTGAGCAAGCAACTTGACTTGCCAAAGGCCACGACATATCGCCTCCTCGCCACTCTGAAGGAGTACGGGTATGTCCGCCAGAACGAGCAGACCACCGGGTATACGCTTGGGCTCCGCTTATGGGAGTTAGGCCGACGCGCCGTTGATCGGCTGGAGTTGCGATCGGTCGCCAGGCCCTGGTTGGAACAACTGCTCGTGGATACCGAGGAGACGGTCATGCTCGTCATCCTTGATGGAATGCTGCTCGTCTATGTCGAAAAGCTCGATACCCCGCAGCCGATTCAGATCAACCCCCGATCCCTGGGAATTGCGCCCCTCCATGCCTCTGCGAGTGGGAAGCTATTTCT
>DOUV01000719.1:3093-16132 GCA_003520455.1 Chloroflexota bacterium
TTCCTATACGCCCCACACCATTACGGATGAGAGCGCGCTTGAACGAGAACTTGGCCTGATCCGCGAACAGGGCTGGGCCCTTTCCCGAAGAGAGTGGCGCGAGGAGATGGCTTCCATCGCCGCACCGGTGTGGGGAACCCAGGGGAATTTTGTGGCAGCCGTGACAGTCGCAGGTCCAATCGACCGATTCTCACCGGCACGCGAGCCGGCACTCGTCAAGCAACTTCTTCATGCTACCAACGGAATCTCACAAGAGCTTGGCTCGGCAGTACAGTCGATCCTGCCGAAACAGGCTCGCTGACCGGCGAAACTAACCGTCATGTGACGAGTAATGGGGCACCCTGATGGAAAACTCCGGTACCGTGAGAGTCGAGCAGATCGATGCAATCGCACTGATCACGCTGGACCGTCCCGAGAAACACAACGCCCTCTCCCAATCGATGAGAGATTCTTTGATCAGGAAACTGGGAGAACTGGCTGCAGACGAAACCGTGCGCGTTGTGGTATTGACGGGTGCCGGGAAGGTCTCCTTCTGTGTTGGCACGGATGTCTCCGAGTTCCTTGGCCGGAGCGGTCTGACCCAGTGGGAGCGGGACATTGACCCATTCCGTCTTTTCGAGGTCATCGAACGCTTTCCCAAGCCGGTGCTCACCATGATCAACGGCTATGCGTATGGCGGCGGCTGTGAACTCGCGCTCGCCTGCGATATCCGGATCAGCAGCACAAACTCTCAGTTCGGACAACTCGAGGTCAACTTCGGACTCATTCCAGGGGGTGGGGGAACGCAGCGGTTGACGCGCCTGGTCGGACGCGGTCAAGCGATGCGCATGATTCTGGGTGGGGAACGAATTCCGGCCAGCGAGGCGTGGCGCATAGGACTTGTTGATCTCCTTGTACCTCCGACCGACCTCTGGGAAACAACATTCTCCGTGGCGAGGGCTATTGCCGAGCGCAACCCGGCCGCCGTGCGGCTAGCCAAAGAGGCAATTCGTAGCGTCGACGAGATGTCGCTCTCTGCTGGCCTTCGCTACGAGGCAAGCCTCATGGGCATTTGCCTGTACGAGAGCGGGTCTGAAGCCACGATCAGTGCCTTCTTGGGCAAGAAAGGAGGCGGGGAGCAGAGTACCTGAGGTGACTTTTTTGCCATTATCCAGCAGGATGACAGGAGAAGGAACGTGTCCAAAGGAATACGGGCGGATCGACGTGCGAATCATGTGTCAGTACACCGGCGCGACTTCCTGAAGGGGGTGGGAGGATTCACCCTGGCAACGCTCGGTGGCGTTGGAGGCATCCTGAGTGCCTGTAACCCAGCGCGGAGTGCTGTGCGGACTGCCCAACCACTCGCACTTCAGTTGAACTGGATCCGGAACGTCGAATTCGCGGGTAACTGGTCCGCGATGGAACACGGGTATTACCAGGAGGAAGGTGTTGACCTCTCCATCATTGACTGGGCGCCCACTATCGAACCGATTCAGAACGTGGCGAGCGGGACGGCGCAAATCGGGTTTGTCTCTAACGGGCTGACCATCGCTTCAGCCCGCGCGAACGGCATTCCAGTGAAGGCATTTGGTGCCGGCTTCCAGAAGTCTCCGGGCGGCCTCGTGACCCTTAAAGAACAGAACATCACGACCCCCGCGGATCTGGTTGGGAAGGTTGTTGGCATCCAGCAGACCGGTCGTCTGACATGGGATGCGTTCGCGGCAGTCAATAACCTGCAGAAGGTCGAGACATTCGTGGTTGGCTTCGATGCGACCCCTCTCGTTGCTGGGCAAGTAGACGCGTATATGGGATACGTTACGAACCAGCCCTATGCACTTGCGCAGCAGGGGATCGAAACCAACTTCATGTACTACGCCGACTACGGTTTTCCACGCTACGACCTGGTCGCGTTTGCCACCGATAAGGTGCTGGCGAACAACAAGGAGCTTATCGTGGGGTGGTTTCGCGCGACTATCCGGGGATGGCAATACGTCTTCGAGCACCCCGACGAAGTTGCAAAGTTAGTCGTCGAGAAATACGGCAAGGACCTGGATCTGGAACAGCAGAAGGCAGAACTCCAGACTCAGATTGCTCTCATGCAGTCGGCGGCAACACAGGAGCATAGCCTCTTCTGGATGGGTCAGGATGTATGGCAAGCCGGCGTTGATCGGCTCAAGTCAATCGGCGAACTCCCTGATTCTCTCTCCGTCGATGAGTTCGTGACGATGGAGATTCTTGAAGCGGTCGGCTGACTGGCGCGGCCTCCAGCCCATCGGCCCACGGGAAGTGAGCACGCGCTGCTCTCTTTCCCCACGTCGCTTCCATGTCTCGGAGCGATGATGTGTTCAAATTTCTGTAAAAGTGGCGCGTACGCGCCACTTTTACAGAAAGAGAGATACACCACGTCTCGGAGGAATGACAGGGTTTGTCAATGGACAAAGCCGAATACATCCACGTTGATCGCGTCTCGAAAACTTTCGAGACGCCTTTGACCTCCGTTGTGGCCCTCAACCAGATCACGTTCATGGTGGCGCGGAACGAGTTTGTCTCAATCATCGGGCCTTCCGGCTGTGGCAAATCAACCCTGCTGCGACTTGTTGCCGGGCTCGTCTTCCCCAGTGAGGGGCGGATCACGGTCGGCGGTCGCGCACCCGAGGAGAGCCGTCGAAGCCGCGAGTACGGGTTCGTCTTTCAGGATCCCGTGATGCTTCCATGGCGGAGTGTGCGAGACAACGTAGAGCTGGCCCTCGAGGTGATGGAGGTCGAGAAGGCTGTCCGGCGCCAGACGGCCGCGGAGTTTATCCATCTCGTTGGCCTGGCCGGATTCGAGGAGATGCGGCCAGGCCAACTTTCGGGTGGTATGCGCCAGCGTGCAGCCCTGGCACGCGCCCTCACGATGAAGCCTCAGCTCCTTCTGATGGATGAGCCGTTCGGTGCGCTGGACGAGATCAC
This sequence comes from Chloroflexota bacterium, assembly GCA_003520455.1. The sequence goes on from DOUV01000719.1 coordinate 6,025, forward strand.
CCGGGCTCAGATGAATGCCGAACTGCTCAACATCCTGGCACAGCAGGATCTGACTGTTCTCCTTGTCACTCATAGTATTGAGGAAGCGGTCTTTCTTTCAGATAGAGTAGTGGTACTGACCCCCCGTCCGGCTGAGATCAGAGAGATTCTCGAGATCGACCTCCCACGGCCTCGCCACCGCTCGCTGAAGAAGAGCAACCTGTTCTTCGAATACGTCTCTGCGCTCCGGAACGCGCTTGAGTTTGAGCAAAAGCCTGCGGCAGCCAGGATGTGATGGGCCGAAACAGGGAGTAACATTGATGAGCGAACTTGCGAAAGCGCTGATGAGCGCCGGATCGAGCCGCAAGATGGGACGAATCGTTAGTAGTCGACATCTACCGGCCGCGCTTATCGTCGCGTTGTTCGTATTCTGGGAAGTGGCCGAGCAATTATTTCATATCCCCGAGTACCTGCTCCCGGCCCCGAGCACAATTCTACGGACGCTTGTTGTCGAGTGGGAGATGTTTCTGAAACATCTCCTCCCTACTGCGCTAGAGGCAGTCGCCGGGTTTGTCCTGGGTAATGGCGTTGCGATCTTGCTGGCAATCCTCTTCATCTACGTTAGGTCCCTCGAGCAGGCCATTATGCCGCTCGCGATCACCCTGCGCAGTATCCCGCTCGTGGCGCTTGCGCCTCTGCTCGTGCTCCTTCTGGGCAGCGGCTATGCGCCGCGGATCGTGATCGTGGCTATCATCTCTTTTTTCCCCACGCTTGTGAACATGGCTCTTGGTCTCGCCTCGGTGGACAGTTCCGCGCTTGAATTATTCCGCAGTCTCTCTGCCTCAGAATGGCAGGTGTTTACTAAGCTCCGCGTCCCGAACTCGCTACCCTACCTGTTTGCTTCACTCAAAGTGGCGGCGACGTCCTCGGTGTTAGGAGCCATCATCGCCGAGTGGATCGGATCCAATCAGGGACTCGGGTATCTCATTATCACCAGTACGTACAAGTTCGAAGCTGCCGAACTCTATGCCACCATGGTGCTCTCCTCCCTTATGGCGATCGTCTTTTACGTGCTCACGGATCTGGTCGAGCGGGTGGTGGTTGACTGGAACACCTCTCCGACAGGACTGTAGAGATACGCATGGCAGCTACCCTCCTGAAATCGGCCGAGCTCTGGACAATGGGCGAGTCCAACCAGTACCTGGAATCGGGTGATGTCCTGGTGGCAGACGGCGTCATCAGGCAGATCGGGCCACGGGGCACTCTCACGGTGTCGCAAGACGTCCATACGATAGACCTCTCGGGACTGATTTTGCTCCCAGGTCTCATCAACTGCCATACTCACCTGTCTCTCACCAACCTCAAAGGGCTCGGTAACAACCTATCCCTGTTTCCCTGGCTGCAGCAGATGGGAGCGGCGATCGCTCATCAGGACAGCGGCGACGTGAACGTAGCCACTCGGGCCGGGCTCTCTGAACTGCTCCGGTCAGGCGTGACCTGCCTCTGTGACTGTGGCCCGAACGGTCCCGGGGTCGTGGCCGCACTCGGTACAGAGCGCGGCCTCCGCACGGTCAGCGGCCTCATGGTGAGATCTTCCTGGTTCGGCCGTTCAGTAGCGGGCAATCTGGCAGGGGATATAGCCGCTACCGAAGAACTCCTCACGTACTGGTCCCAACGGTCCGGCCTGCCGTCGTTTTTCCTCGGGGCTCACTCCCTCTACACCGCCTCGCCCGATCTCCTGCGCAACGCAAAAAGAGCCTCGCGGACATTGGGGCTCGACTTCAACCTGCATCTGGCAGAATGTGCGGAAGAAACGGAGTATATCCGACAACAGTACGGCGTGTCGCCGGTTGTCCATGCGGAGCGGCTCGGTCTGCTTGATGAGTTCACGATCGTCAATCACTGTGTCGACATAACTTCAGACGAGATGGGGCTGCTGGCAGATCGCGGTGTGAGGGTTGTTCACTGCCCGGCGAGCAATGCTAAGCTCGGCTCTGGAACGGCCCGTGTCGTCGAGATGCGCGAGCGAGGCCTTCTCGTTGGCCTGGGGACGGATAGCGCTGCGAGCAACGATGATCTGAACATGTTCCAGGAAATGCGGATGGCGGTGCTACTTCAGCGGGCCTACTATTGCGACCCTTCACGATTCAGCGCTCTAGATGCGCTCCGCATGAGCACGATTGATGCGGCTCGTGTCCTCGGCATGTCGGATAGGATCGGCTCGATTGAGATTGGAAAGTTGGCCGACCTCATTGCGGTCGAGACATGCCTTCCGGTGCGCCAACGCGGTGTGACCGGACTCGACGCCCTAATATTCGCGGCAGACAGTACCCGAGTGCGCATGGTCATGGTCGACGGAAAGCTTTTGTTAGACGATGTCAGGTCCGGTGGAACGGGCCTCGTTCAAGCAGGTTGAAGACGTTTATGCGAATCGAAGAAATTCTGCGATCTAACGCTCGGAAGTTCCCTTCACGCATCCTCACGACTGATGGCACAAAGAGGATGAGCTACCGTACGATAGACGAGCGCTCTACCCGATTTGCTCACGCCTTGCGGGGGAGTGGTCTCGAGCGGGGGCGACCAATCGTTGTTGCGCTCCCAAACACGCTGGAGTTCATCGAAGCCATGTTCGCGGCCGCAAAGGCTGATTGTGTCCTGGTGCCGGTCAACCCACGCGCTACCTTGCAAGAACTGTGCTACATCTTAGAAGACTCGCGAGCGGGTGCCGCTCTCTTGGAGCATGGACTGGTTCAGGAACTCGTCGAAAGCGACCAGGCATGGTCGCGGAACAGTATTCTCATCAGTGTTGATCCTGAAAGCCGACCGGATGGGGTGCTGCAATACGAAGAACTGCTGGAAGCGGGTTCGGCTGTCTCATCGCCATCTCCGGACCGTTCTGAGTACAGCCCCTGGCTGTTGGCCTATACCTCAGGAACCACCGGGTGGCCCAAGGGGGCCGTGTTGACGCATCGCTCGAAATATCTGTGTGCCTTGATCGAGGCATTGGAGTTCGGAACGACCATTACCGATACGGCACTCATCAATACGCCGCTTTTCCACGTTCACGGCCTTGTGTATGTCCTCAGCCTCGCTACGGTGGGGGGTACAGTCTATCTGATGGACAAATTCACGCCCGAGCAGACATTGGAAGTGGTAGCGTCGGAACGAATCACCGAGCTTGCAATGGTTCCGACCATGTATCAGGCGATTCTCGATTGTCCAGCGCTTGTGACGACCGACACCTCCTCCATCCGCGTCGGCCGCTGCACTGGGGCCCCCTTGTCCGGTGAGCTGAAGAGGCAGATCCTCGCGCAGCTCCCCGACCTGCAACTCCACGTCCTTTACGGCGCAACAGAGGCAGGCCCGATCTCGAATCTCCGTCCCGAGCACCAGTTCAGTAAAGAGGGCTCTGTGGGACAACCCTTCCTCGGGGTCGCCATAGAGATTCGTGATGACGACGGGAACGCGGTTCCTTCAGGCACCTCCGGAGAAGTCAGCGTCAAGAGCCCGTATATCTTCTCATGGTATAACGGGCACGCCCCGAAGGATGACGGCAGGAGCTACGAGCGCTGGATTACCCTGGGAGATATTGGAAGGCTCGATTCGGAAGGTTTTCTCTATCTGGAGGGACGCAAGCAGGACGTGATCATCAGCGGCGGTGAGAATATCGCGGCGAAAGAGGTGGAGGATGCAATTTCGCTGCATCCAGCGGTGCGGGCGGTGGCAGTGGTCGGCGTGTCCGACCCGTACTGGGGTGAACGCGTGAAGGCGTTTGTCGAGCTTCGGCCCGGAACGATCCTATCTTCGGACGAGCTGCTCACATATTGTAGCGGGCGGTTAGCTCGCTACAAGCACCCGAAGGAGATCGTATTCGTTGACAACCTCCCGCGTAATGCAATGGGTAAAATTGACAAGCAGAAGCTGCTGCACTGAAGCGAGTGGGACAAGGAGCAGACATGATGGAGCGCGAGAGCACAGCGAGTGGCATCCAGATTCACCGGGACGGTCAGATCGGGACGGTACTCCTCAATCGCCCGCATAAAATGAACGCGATGACCATGTACATGCGGGAGGACATCCGGCGCGCGATCGAAACACTGGATGCAGAGGATGAGGTGCGGGTCATCATTATCCGTGGGGCAGGGGAGCAGGCATTTAGCGCAGGCGGCGACATCGGGGCATTCCTCGATTTCCCACCCGAGAAACTGTCCACCCTCCACCACAACATCGCCGCGCCCGAGCGGTGTGGAAAACCGGTGATTGCTGCCGTAAGGGGCTTTTGTTTCGGGGCCGGGCTTGAACTCTCCCTCGCGTGCGACTTCATCATCGCAACCGAAGAGAGCGAGTTTGCGCTTCCGGAAATCCGTCTGGGCATGATTCCCGGGAGCGGTGGGTCACAGCGGGTGGTGCAGCTCATTGGACTGATGAAAGCCAAAGACATGATGATGCTCGGCCGGCGCATCTCCGCGCGTGAGGCGGCTGCATGGGGATTGATCAGCCGCGCCGTGCCCGAAGAAGCGTGGGAAGAGACTGTGAATAGCGTCGCTCGGCAGCTTTCTGCCTCCTCCCCCTTGGCCCTGCGCATGTTGAAGCGGGTCCTCAACCAAGCCCCGAACGGGCCGCTCTCCACCATGCTGGAACTCGAGGGGCTCGCCTATGGCGTGCTGCGGAGCAGCGACGATTTCCGTGAGGGGGTGGAGGCCTTCCTGGATAAGCGCTCGCCCGCGTTCAATGGGACGTAGTGGGGGAGGATCAAGGGACGACAAGTCGTCCCTTATGCCATTGTTTCGCAACGAACGGGGCAGGCCCTTAGGCGATCATTCCGCACCTTCACAAGCCCACCCTCAACTGCCGCTCTTTTTGTATGAGGTGGGTCTGGGTTGAGCCCGTCCTGTGCGGCCCCTGAGCTGGCATTCTTCAAGTACCGCGCACCGGCCCGGAGTGAGGCCCGGATCGCCCGCTCGCGCTCATCTGCCGTCAGTAGTGGCAACTCGAGCATGACTTTGATCGCACGCCCTCTAGCCGCCCGAACGACGGACGCGATATCGGCCTCGAACTCAGCATCCTTCGGCAGCGGATCCGGGACGATTCAGATGCCACCGACCTCTCTGTGGTGCTGGCCAACTGGCCGGTACTCCTCCATCCCGACATCGTGGCGGCCTCGGCGCCGCAGTGCTTTGCCTGGCGCCAACTCGCCTGCGACCCCGCGGCCTGCCGCACACGCCTGAAGCTGCCGATTTGGCTGCTCCGCCTCCCGTCCGATGCTCCCTGGCTCAATCCCGTCGAAACACTCTGGCTGGTCAACCACCCCCATTATGATGCGGACGACTGGGACCGGCTCACGCGGCGCTTACCCAAGTTCATGCACCGCTTCCGTCCCGGCTCGCCCGAGCTCCTTGGCCACATCGGCTTATTACCAGATTCATTTGTTCATCTTTCTCTAACCGTGGGAGGATGTCAGTGCCAACCAAACTCAGAATATATCGTTCCGCACCCATAGTGGCTAATTGCGGTTCTGACGTAGGCGACCGTGTTCTCTGGGAGTGCGTCAATCGGGAACCAGCGCATATCGTCGCAGAGATGAGGTTCCATATTTGCCGGTTCTCCTTCCCATCGTCTGGGGCTGAAGAAAAAGGAGACCCGTTCGCCGTTGGACTTCCGGTGCATCACATGAGCGAGGGTCAGATCGCCAGGGGCAATTGTAATGCCGGCTTCTTCGCGTGCTTCCCGCACCATGGCGTACGTCACTGGTTCGTTTCCATCGACGTGACCGGCAATGACGCTATAGTTACCATCTTCAAACCCCGTTCGAAATCGGCGCATGAGCAGAATGTGCTTGTCCCGTATTAAAAACAGGTGTACCTCCGGAATCACCATAAATCTCTCAACCTGTTTCGCCACTCTCTCCTCCTGTTCGTCGTGCCGAGTCCAGGCGGCTTATGAAAGCGCGAGGCATAACCGTGCGTGCTCCCTGTGTCAGTGCTAAGCTCCGTTTGTGGGAGCCGAGCATGCAACTAGACGATTAAACCTCGTTGAACTCCCGCCTTTCGTGCCAGGCGCGCGGCTTTACGGTCGGCACATCATAGAAACCGACTCTACACTGTCAAGATATGGCTATCGTCGTACCCGCTTGAACAGGGTCTTGACTTTCTTCCCAAGGCATAATAGTATGGACTTCACTAGACCTCTATGGACCTCATTCGACCTCACGCCATCCACGAATATGAAGATGGATGGCGAGGATGGGCCAATCGAGTGATCCCCTGAATCTACCTCCCTGAGAGTGCGACCAGATCGTTTCGAGAGGGTATGAGCGCGATGATGAGACTGGAAGTGGAACGGGCTGGGCCGGTCCCCATCTATCAACAGATCAAGGAGTGGATTTACCAGCAGATTGTCCAGGGGCACTGGCCGGAACATTACAAGCTCCCCGCCGAGGTGGACCTGGCGATTCAGTTAGGGGTCAGCCGGGGAACAGTGCGGAAGGCAATTGCGGACCTCATCGCCGAGGGGATGCTGGTCAGTATTCACGGCCGCGGCACGTTCGTCGCCTCGACGAGTACCCTGGAGCAGTCTCTGGCTCAGCATCTCGTCACCTTTTCGGAAGAGCTTATGAGCCGTGGCATCTCATTCGAGACCACAGTGCTCGAGCGGGGAGTGATCCGACCCCCGGAGCGGATCGCCTCGCTGCTGGCACTCTCACCGGACGGCACCGTCTTCTCCGTCAAGCGGGTGCGTTCGGTCGCGCAGACGCCTCTTATTCTCCTCCACAACTACGTCGTCTACGATCGCTGCCGCGGCATCGAGTTCGTCGATTTCACGCGGTACCGCCTCTTCGAAGTCCTGGAAAAACAGTGCGGTTTGAAACTCGATTGGGGCCGGCGGACCTTCCAGGCCCAGGTGGCTGGTTCCGAAGTACAGCGAATATTGAATCTGGATGAGTGTGCCCCGGTCGTCTACCTGGAGCAGCTCGTCTACCTGAGCGACGGATCGCCTATCGAACTGTCGGACGTCTGGGTGAGAGGAGACCGCTTCCGGCTGTCGGCGACCGTTCAACGAGACGAGCTCGGGAAGGGAAGCGCTGGACACAGAAAGGGGCACGATCCTCTGTCAAGTTAGGAGTTCAGGAGAAGAGATGACGACGAGAACACAAGAGCATTACCTTCCAGGAAAACGAGCACGCGGTCTCTGGATGCGGATCGATACGGCCACGATCCTGAAGCGCCACTTTTTTTGTGAGCGCGCTCTGATCATCAGCCAGGCGGGCTGGGTTGCCGCGATCCCGCAGTTTGAGATCAAGATGGCGCTCCCCTACTTCTTCTGGCAGGACGCGATGACCGCCGACGCCTTGCGCCAGCGCGTCTTTGAGCTGCGCTACCCAAGCCGGCTGATGGAGATTGGCGACGACGCGCCCCTCATCGAGACCTTCCGGGAAGCGATCAACGCGCCCGGCCCCGAAGCGTTCGTGCTCTCGCTGGCGCGAATCGTCAAACCCGCATTGCTGGCGGCCTACGTCGAGTACGCGAACAAGACGGACGAGCTGGCGGATGGTCCCTCACTCCGGTTCATGCGACAGGCCATCGAGGAGAAAGCCGCCCAGGTGGCCGCGCTCACTCGCTATGCGGCCACGATGCTGCAGGCCGCGCCCGAGCGGCGCGACGAAGCAGAAGCATGGGTCGCGGCGCTTGGGGAGCGCCTGGACCTGGTCGGGGGTATCTCGATTGAGGCGCCCAGAGCTGCCGAGTCGCCAATGGTGCTCCCGGGACGCCGCGAGTTCAAGCTGGCCGAGATCCCGACCCGGGCGCCGGAGTTCCACCTCCTCCATTACTATTGGCCGGATATCATCGATCCGCACTTCCCGTATGGCGAGGGCATCCAGCTTCAGCTCCGCAGCGCCGTCAGCCATTTCAACGAGGTCTGGGCGGTTGAAACCGGCGGCGCCATCCTGCACGCCTTCGCCGACAATCTCGAGTGGGAGTTCATCTACGACGCGGCCCGGTGGACCTACGACGAGGCCCGCCACGCCCGGATGGGGTACGACCGGCTGGTCGAGTGGGGATTCGAGCCCCGCGAGATTCCGTTGGGCACCTACATCTACGATAGCGCCCGAGACCAGGACCCGATCATCCGGCTTGGGATGCTCCACTACTTCGAAACCAAAAACATCGGTAAGAAGACGAAGCGAGCCGAGGCGTTCGCCCAGTATCAAGACCTCGTCAGCCAGCACGACATGGACTTCGACTGGGCCGACGAGACCATTCACGCTCACTACGGCCGCCGCTGGCACAACGCGCTGCGCGAGAAATTCCCCGATCGCATCCCAGAAGTAGAGGAGATCCACCGGCGGTGCGACGAGCTCGTCGCGGCGGAGATCGCGCGGGCAACCGACGAGGAGCAAGCCGAGACGCGCGAGGTGGCGACAGCGATGATTCGAAAAGCGGAAAAGATCGGTCTCCCGTATTCTTGACGGCTCCCCTCGAGCCAGGCGGGGCGAGAGTGCCACCCCGCCTGCTGCAGTTCGACCGTCTCGAATCCTTGCAGAGAGGTGTTCACCTTGGTGGAAAAATATCCGTGGTCACAGAACGGCGTCCCGTCGCGATGCGGCGCCAATAGATTCGCCGTCTCCTCTCGGCCCGGGAGACCGGCGTCTTCGTCACACTGGTGCTCATGGCGCTCTTCCTCACCTTCGCGACCCCCGCTTTCCTCCAGCCCCGCAATCTGCTCAACGTGGGGCGCCAGGTCTCACTCATTGGGATCATGGCCGTCGGGATGACCTTCGTTCTCATCGCGCGCGAGATCGATCTCTCGATCGGGTCGATCTATGCGCTTGCCGGCCTCGTCGTCGGGATCCTGATCGTCAACCAGTGGAACCTGGGCGCCGTACTTCTGGCCGGGCTTGCCATCGGCCTGGTCATCGGCCTGATTAACGGCTGGCTCTCGACCTATGGCCGCCTCCCTTCCTTTATCACCACTCTGGGTATGTTGAGCGTCGTGCGAGGGGTCGCCCTGCTCATCACGAACGGACAACCCGTCACGGTCAACGAGGGGGCGGGGGTTTCCGCCGGCACCCTGGAGATGTTCTACTCCCTGGGGCAGGGGCGCATCCTGGTGATGCACCAGGGGTGCATCACCGGGGCCTTCGATCAAGACGAATTTGCCGAAGAACGGATCCTTGCCTGTGCGATGGGGCAGGCGGTGCATCTGTAGCAGGTGTTCCCCAGGAAGAGAGAGGATGAACTATGGCGAAACCCGTGATTACCGTCGTTGGAAGCTTCGCAGTCGGGATGGCCCTGCGCACCATCCGGATGCCGATCTTTGGGGAGACCCTGATTGGATCGGATTTCGACATGGGGCCCGGCGGGAAAGGATCGAACCAGGCCGTGGGGACCGCCCGACTCGGGGCCAACTCGTATTTCGCCGGGATCATCGGAAACGACAAGTTGGGCGAGATCGCGACTGATCTCTACGCCCAAGAAGGCGTCCAGACCGACTACCTGGTCAAAACGGACAAAGCCGCAACCGGCGTCGGTTTTATCATCCTGAATCATCAGGGTGAAAACGGTATCATCCTCGATATGGGCGCGAACAAACTGATGGACGCCACCTTGGTGGACCGGGTCGAGGCCCAGATCGCAAGGAGCGACGTTGTCATGTCGGTGCTTGAGCTCCCCGTCGACGCCGCCGCCCGGGCGATGGCTTTGGGCAAGAAGCATGGTGTCCTCACCATTCTGAATCCCGCTCCCGCCACCGAGTTGAGCGACGATATTCTGAAAACGGTGGACTACCTCACGCCGAACGAGACCGAGCTCCGTATTCTGATGGGTCTCGCGCCGAATGACCCGACGCCCACCATCGAGCTCGCGCGGGAACTCCGCGCCCGAGGCGTCGGCAACCTGATCGTCACGATGGGTGAGGAAGGCGCCCTGGTCTTGACGGACGATGGCCAGACGACCGTTCCGCGAGTGCCGGTCGAGGTCGTCGATACGACCGGAGCCGGCGACGCGTTCAACTCCGGGCTCGCGGTGGCGCTGGCGGAAGGCAGAGGCCTCGTCGACGCCGTGCGGCTTGCCGCCCGTTGCGGCGCGCTCGCCTGCACGCGCCTCGGCGTCGTCCCCTCCCTCCCGACCCG
>DOUV01000790.1 GCA_003520455.1 Chloroflexota bacterium
GTTAAAGTGCTGCAAAAGTCGAGTTATTCGCCAACATTTTTGCCGTCGCGAGCGCGGGCGCATGAAAACCACGCAGCAGCGCCTCGACGTTTTCCGCAGGCATCATTGCGAAATCAAATTCTTGATGTGCTTGCCCCACACCCATGCGAATAGATTCCGCCGTTTTCAACATCGCCGGCCACGCTTTAGCAGCGATGTTCAATCGTTTTCCCGTGTACGCGGGCTGACCTTGCACAAGGTAGTAGCCGCTTTCTTCCGTGTTGGCGAAGCGTTCGTCGTTGACCGTCAACAATTTCGCCGCCACCAACGCATACAGCAGCGGACGCAGTTTGCTCATGCCGACATTTAATTTTTCAGCGAGTTCTTGTGCTGTCAGCGCGCCATCTTTCAACGGCGTGAAAACATCCAGCTGGCACGCCGCCATCAGCGCAAATGATGGATAGGGAGCAAACAACAGTTGCTGAATCGTTTCCATTGCTGGAGGTTTGAGGGAAGAGGTAGACATTTTTCTTTTCTCCTTGTTGACTGAACTTGTTTCTAACACTTGCTGATGCGGCGATAAGCCGGTCGGGTAGCCAGGGGCCATTGCTGGCCCCCGGCCCCCTAAGAACCGTGCGGCCGCCTTTCAACGGACACGGCTCAAGCCGCTCCTAACGCCCCTTGGTAGGACGGGCCGCAACAGATACGACTGCTGCAACTTCACGATACACACCTGGAGCCACCGCGTGGATCGATCCACTAGAGGGCGCACCAGCCAGGACTATGCCCGCCGTCATCTGCTCTCCCTCTTGAGGGCAGTTTGCCAGGCTTTCTCGTGACGAGCGACCAGGTGGAAGTCTGCCCGCTTTCGCGTGGGGTGATGTTGCCATTGAGCGCAACCCCTATCCTCCCCATTACAGGAAGGCCTTCGCTTTCTCCACCCTCCGCTACCCGCAGACCTATCGGCTCATCTTACGGATCGCTTTCCCAAGCGGATAAACATCCGTCGGGAGATCTACGGGCTTACCACGTTCCGTGCAAGTACCACACTGCGTGGGTTAGGTCCCGCCTCTCCGCCGGGGGTGCACCATCTGCGATAGGTGAGTTAGGAGCACCTATACCTGACCCCTCACCTTTTGGTCCAAGCCTGTTGGCCCTTCTGGGGCACGCCAGCACCTTTGGCTTGTTCTCATCGACGACGTTTATCGGCGGTTCACATATGTTAACCATACCACGCTATCCGAGCCCCCGACCGCCTTGGTGCTGGCAGTCGCAACGTCCTCTCACGATTTCGTTGCCATCCCTGGCGTTCAGCCCGGCTGTGCTGAACTGGCAGGTGAGGGATACACATGTCCCCAGAGCTTCACACCCCACCGTTACCGGTGACGCATGTCTGGGTAGGATACCATTGGCAGAACAATGGGTTACCTCCCGCTTATGCGGTTGTAACAAATACTTGCACGACTTCGTGTCGCACCCCAACGCTTGAGTTTAGCCGATTGCGGGCCAGCAAGGCTACTTTCGATGCCAAAGTGACACCGTTGGCACAGCCAACTTCAAAAAACGGAAGGGTAGCAATTCGGCTACAACGATTTGTTGGGCGGCAGCTACGGATTGAAACCACCGCCACCGCCATATATTCTACCTACGCTAACCAACAACTACGAATGAGAAACCAGCTTCAACTGACGGAGGCATGGTGCCGTGGTTGCGGGCAAAGTCAACCTCACTTTGCCTCAACTTTACCAGCACAACTAACCTCAATTCAAGGAAGGCACGATGCCTGTTTCTTTGTTTTTCTTCTTGCCTCGCTCCGGCGCGTGATGCGTGGAGCGTTTGCGGATGCTTTTCCCGCAATAAGCGGAACGCATCACGCGCCGGTTATTGCCTTCGGTGTACCTTCCTGGCTTCTCGCTCCAGTAGTAACGGGTTGGATGAAAGCGTTTGTTGTTGGCGCTTTCTTCGCCTCATTCATATTTATCTTGTGTCTTTCCCAAGCAATGCCAGTAAGCCATTTGCCAGCGTCCCTTGCCAATTCATTGGATTATGCCCGCCGCTGAATTCGGCATAGCGAACAGGATAACCCTTTGCCTGCAAAACGTCTCGCATGTGCCGGGCGGAAACGAGAAGGTTTTTGAAACCGGGCAAGGGTGTGGGTTGATCCGTTTCAAACAAACCCGCCTCGATATAAAAGCGCAAGGGCAACTTCGCGCTGGCGGCATATTGGTGCACGATCCACTCATCCTCGTCGTCTTCCCTGGGCTTCCAGCCAAAATATCCGGACTGGGCCAGGACATTGCCAAAGCGGTCGGAATGACGCAGTCCAATATAAGCGGCCATTAGACCTCCTAAACTTGCACCAACCACCGCTATCTGCGCCGGGTCATTGGAAAGATGATAGCTTTGCCGTGCCCAAGGCAAGACCTCGTGCATTAGAAAATTCTCAAACGGCGGATAACAGGCAAGATCACGTCGGCGATACTGTTCAAAAGGGCTACCTACCATAATCGCCACCAGGGGAGGCAGTAACCCATCAGTGTGCAGGTTATCGACAATGGTTGGCGTGGGAATCAGATTGATATAAAACCAACCATCGAACATGAGCAGCCAGCCGTATGGCGGACCGTCTGCTGTATAGCCGGGCGGCGTATAGACCCATACCCGATACTCGTTATCAAGAGAATCGTTGCGGATGCGATGCAGGACCACTTGACCTGGTGGGATGTCGAGGCGGGATGAGTTCCATAGGTGGGGGGGAGAAGCCGGCAGCTCAAATATAGAGGATTCCCAGCCAGTAAAACCGATTTCTGGATCACCCGGAAAAACATGTCGGCGCCGGTTGAACGGGTCAGTTACATTGTTGCCCGCCACAGTGAATTGATACGAATCGCGGGTGTCGTTTGGTAACTTATAAGTCTTATACCAGAGATCGGTTGCTGGCATACGGGTCATTGCTTCGCTGGCCCCCATCTGTCCACTCAAGCAACTCACCACCGCGACATTTTGGGTTTCGTCTGCCGCACGCCAGATAAAAGTCACCAGCGAGTGTGTCTCGTCGCCTGATATCAGCTCAATCAATGGTGTATCCTGTTGGCTGACCTCCTGCCAGAAAGCGTCGAGCGCGGCAGCATTTCCGTCTTCCAATTCTTGCTGTAAAATTTCTAATCTTGGACTGAACAATGAGATTTCAGTTTCCACAGCATCGTCTCCTTTAAAGATGTTAGCCTGCCACAAGCATTGACACAGCTAGTATTTTACGGTTTAGCTACTGATACGCTCAAAAAACGAGCCGCCCAACGACCAAGCTCACCTGCCCTGCCCGCTCAGTGAGCAATGAACCGCGAAAGACCTCCATGCGGGCCGGGTCAGAGCGTGTCTAAAAATTATCCT
>DOUV01000406.1 GCA_003520455.1 Chloroflexota bacterium
AGAAGCAACTTGTCAAGCTGGTCGTCGGCGATAGTGCCAGCATCACGCTGCACAGCCTGCCGGCCATCGCCATGGCCAAGGGGTTTGACAAGGCTGAGGGGATCGAGCTGGAGACGCGTACGTTTCCCTCGGGCGCCGCGATGGTCGAGGCTGTCGCTGCGGGAGAGTTACAGGTTGCCCAGGCTGGTGACACGCCCTTTACTTCGCTGGCTGCCAGCGGCACGCCCGTGAAGATGATCGCCCAGATGACCGACAGCGGCGCGAATTATACCTTCTGGGTAACGAAGGAACTGAACCCGCAGAAACCGGAGGATCTGCTGGACCACACCTTCGGCCTGCCTTTCGGCTCCACCTCGCAGCTGGTCATGAACGGATTCATCGAGACGTACAACCTCGACCCGGCCCGCATGAAGCAAGTAGATATGAAGCCTAACGATATCGTCGCAGCCTACACCAAGGGCGACATCGATGGCTTCATCCTCTGGTCGCCGGGCAGCAACCGCGCTGCGCAGGCTCGCCCCTCGGTCAAGGTCCACGATGCCTACCAGAGCTACTTCCCGGATAAGCCTGGGCCGCAGCGCCTCGGCACGGCCCACACCGTGATCTTTGCCCGAGAGGAGCTTCTCAAGGAGCAGCCAGAGGTGGTCCAGGCCTATCTGCGCACCTTGCTGCGCGCCAAGAAATTCCTCGATGACCCGGCGACGGCCGGCGAGGCGCGGCAGATCGTAGCCGACTCGCTCAAGATCGACAAATCCATCGTCGAGGAGACCAAAGATCAGATCATCTTCCAACTCGACATCAATCAGCAACTCATCGACGACCTCACACTGGTTGGCAACGAGCTCTACAAAGCCAATAAGATCAAGAATCCACCAGATCTCAAGGCTTGGATGGACAGTGGCCCGCTCGCCGCGGTTGCGCCAGAATTGGTGAACCTGACGGGGAGCAAAACCAGTACAAATGCGGCGCCTGCGAAAGATGTGGGCTCACTCGTCGTTGGGTACACACCCAGCGTCAGCATCGGGACGTTGCTCGTGCTCGCCGACGCCCAGGGCTTTGACAAAGAAGAAGGTCTCGATATGACCCTGCAGCGCTACGCGACCAGCCCGGTCGAGGCCGAAGCCGTCGCCGCGGGGGATCTGCAAATCGGTGGCATGGGCGACACGACCATCATCGGTCTGGAGGCGGCCGGTGTGCCGGTGAAGATGGCCGCCCAACTCGTCGATGTAAGCCGGCAGGTCGAGATCATATGTCGCCAGGATCGGAACATCACGAAGCCCAAAGATCTGGAGGGCAAAACCATCGGCTACGGCTTCGGCGGGCTGGCCCACAATCTGGTCGCGAAGTTCATCTCTACCTACGAGCTCAACGATAGCAGCGTCAAACAGATCGATGGGAAGCCAGCCGAGCTCGTCGCCGCCTATGTGAAGGGGGACTTCGACTGCATCGCCCTCTGGCCGCCAGGGCTGTTCCAGGCGAAGGAGCACGTACCCTCTCTCCGGTTGCACAACGGGCGGGAGAGTTTCATCGCTGGCCAGGAGGGCCCCAAGAATATCATGGGCTCGCACAGCAACCTGTTCGCGACCGATAAAGTCATCAAAGAGCAGCCAGAGGCCGTCCAGGCATTGATGCGCGCGCTGCTCAAGTCCATCGACTTCCTGCACGCCGACCCGGACCAGGCGGCTGAGATTGTGGCCGCGGACTTCAAGGTCAAGCCTGAGGAAGTGCGCGACGGCTTCGATCTGCTCGACTTCAAATTGACCATGGATGAAGAGTTCTATCAGGACATGAACGACACGGCCCAGTTCTTCTACGATTTGGGCCGGCTGAAAGTGGCCCCGCCGCCCATGCTGAAAGGGTGGGTAGACCCAACGCTCCTGAAGCAGGTCGATCCCTCGCTCGTAACCTACGAGCCGTAGTGCGAGCAGAAAGGCGCACGCCATGCCAGATCCAGGCTACCTGATCATCCTCTTTGACGCACCCACCAGCCCGGAGTTCGACGAGTGGTTTTATGCCGAGCATTACCAGGACGTGTTACGCACATCGGGGGTGACGGCGTTCCGCCGGCTCGCCATCCAGAACTCCGACTCTGATCGGCATCGTTTCATCGGATTGATCGAGACGGCCGATGTGGAGGCGACACTGGCAGCCCGGGCCAGCGAGGCCGGGCAACGGTCCCAGCAAGAGGCCAACCGGCATGGCGTGCGCCACCGTACCGTGATCGTGACCCGCACCTTGTTTGAGGCGTTACCGGGAGCAGCACCGCGCCGCCTCGCCTGATAGAGCGCGGAAGGGCGATATTATGCGTATCGAGCGGATCGAAGCCTTCGATCTGAGGGTACCGCTGAAGCGGCCCTACCACTGGGCGGGCGGGGAGATCAGAGATCTCACAACCATCATTGTTACCATCGAGGCCGGGAGCCGGCGTGGAGCGGGCGAATGCACGACGGTGCCTGGCTACTCGTGGGAGGGGCCGGCGCAAGCCTGGGGTTTCACCCGCCAGCACGCACCCAGCCTCGTGGGCCGGTCGCCCGAGGAGGCCTGCCGCGCATTGCAGCGCCAGCGCCATGACTTCCCCTTCAGTGTATCAGCGTACCTGACGGCGCTCGAAGAGGTGCTGGGGGCCGACGCACTCCGCCCGCCGGCTGAGGAGCGACGCCTGCGGCTATTGGGCACGGTCAATGTTGACAGCGATAACGACGTCCGGGCCGTGGTGCCGCACCTGCTGGCCGCCGGCTATACGACCCTCAAGGTGAAGGTCGGCTTCGATCTGGAGCACGATATCGCCAGGGCCCGGCTGGTCCAATCGCTGGTGGAGGACCAGGCCAGGATCCGCTTCGACGCCAACCAGGCCTACTCCCTCGATAAGGCGCGCAGCTTCGCCCACAGTGTTGACCCGGCCAACGTCGAGCTCTTCGAGCAGCCGTTCGCCCCCGATGCCTGGGATGCCATGGTCACGCTGGCCCGAGATTGCCCGGTGCCGCTGATGCTGGACGAATCCATTTTTTCCGAGAAGGACATCGACCGCACCCACCGCCTGGGGTGCGCCCACTACATCAAGCTCAAACTGATGAAGGCGGGCAGCGCGAGCGACCTGGCGCGGCAGATCCGCCGCGTCCAGGGTCATGGGATCGGTGTCGTGCTGGGCAACGGTGCCGCCGCCGATCCTGGTTGCTACCACGAGGTACTGGTCGCCACCCATTGTGGGGTGGCGACCGCGGGCGAGATGAACGGCTTTCTCAAGCCGCGGGCTTCGCTTCTCAAGCAGTCGATCCCTGTGGATGGGCCCGACGTGGTCGTCCGGCCCGACTTCCGGCTGGAGCCTGATCCGCTCCGGCTGCATGAGTTTGCCGTGGCGCACGCGGTGTGGGAGTGAGCGTTGGAGCGGTTCCTCTGCGCGGGGGCCTAACGGTGCGAGGGAAGGAGCGCAAGAGTGATGGAAGCCGAATACCGTTCCTGGACGCCGCAATCGCTGGGTGACATGCTTGACCAGGTCGCCGGTCGCTACGCCGACCAGGAGGCCATCATCTTCCGCGACCAACGCGTGACATACCGGCAACTCCATGAGCGCGTGAACCGGCTGGCCACGGGCCTGATGCGACTCGGCGTGGGCCGGGGCGATAAGGTTGCGGTCTGGATGACCAATCACCCGGAATGGATCTACGCCCAGTTCGCGATCGCCAAGATCGGTGCCGTGATCGTGCCCATCAACACGCGCTACAAGCTGCACGAGCTGGAGTATATCGTCCACCAGTCGGACACGACCACCCTGATCCTCATTGACCGCTTCCGGGACATCGACTACGCGGCCATGCTGCACGAGATCTGTCCTGAGCTCTCCGGAGCCGCGGCGGATCAGCGGGTCCACGCCGCGCGATTGCCGCTGTTGCGGCACGTGATCTGCCACGGCGCGCAGCGCGCCCCGGGCATGCTCGCGTTCGCCGATGTGCTGGCGCTCGGGGCGGACCCGGCGCACGCTGAGGCCCTCCGGCAGCGCCAGGCCCAGGTCCAGCCCGACGACGTTACCATGGTCCTCTACACCTCCGGTACGACAGGTCTCCCCAAGGGCGCCATGCTGACCCACAACAATATCGGCGCCAACGGCTGGTACCAGGGGGAGATCCAGCACCTTACCGACCGTGACAGCCTCATCGTCTACGTGCCGTTGTTCCACTGCTTCGGTTGCGTCAACGCCGTGCTGGCGGCCGTGCCCCACGGGGCGCGCCTGGTCTTATTGGAGACCTTCGACGCCGGTGAGGCGCTGCGGGCCATCGCACGCGAGCGCTGTACGGTCATCTACGGGGTTCCAACAATGTTTATCGCCCTACTGGAGCACCCTGAGTTCGACCTCTACGACCTCAGCTCGCTGCGGACCGGCATCATGTCCGGTGCGCCCTGTTCGGTGAAAGTGATGGAAGAGGTCATGTACCGGATGGGAGCGAGCGAGATCACCATCACCTTCGGCCAGACCGAGTGCTCTCCGGTTGCCACCCAGACGCGGCCTGATGACCCCATCGAATTGCGAGTTCAATCGGTTGGCCGCGCCATCCCGGGCGTCGAGTGCAAAGTCGTGGACCCGGAGACCGGGCAGACACTGGAAGTTGGCCGGCAGGGCGAGTTTTGCACCCGCGGCCACCACGTAATGAAAGGCTACTACAAAAAACCGGCCGAGACAGCGGCCGCCATCGATCCAGAGGGTTGGCTGCACACCGGCGACCTGGTGGTGGTGGATGAGAACGGCTACTTCCGTACGACGGGCCGGATGCGGGACATGTATATCTGCGGTGGCTTCAACGTCTACCCCAGGGAGGTCGAAGAGCTCTTGTTCCGCCATCCGAAGGTCAAGCAAGTCGCCGTGCTCGGCGTGCCCGACCGGTTGCTGGGTGAGGTCGGCATGGCCTGGGTTGAGCTCAAAGAGGGTGAGGCTTGCGCGGAGGATGAGATCATCGGCTTTTGCCGGGACAGCCTCGCCAACTTCAAGGTCCCGCGCTACGTCCGATTCACCGACGCGT
This sequence comes from Chloroflexota bacterium, assembly GCA_003520455.1. The sequence goes on from DOUV01000406.1 coordinate 5,013, forward strand.
GGCCGATGACGGCAACGGGGAAGATTCAAAAGTACCGTCTGGACGAGATGGCCCGCGAGGCGCTCGGTCTCAATGACGTAGATTTCGTCGCGCACGCTTAATTGCACATCGCCTTTGTGGATCACTTCCGGAGTGGGAAACGTCAACTACCCCCGGCTGAAGCCAGGAGCTTGCCCGTAGTCTCCGAGGAGACCCGTGCTTCAGGGCCGGTTGACGACGGCCCCTCCTGAGCCAGAGCCTGCCTGCTCAGGATGCCACGCAGACGGATGTTGCGCGCGGCGTTCAGGTCCGCATGAAGCGAGTAGCCGCAGGCACGACAGGTAAAATCGTGACGAGAGCGATTATGAGCAGCCGTATACCCGCAACGAGAGCAGCCCTTCGAGGTGCCGGAGGCTTCGACCTCAACAACCTCGAAGCCGCGCCCTTCGGCCTTGTACCGAGTGAACGTCTCCAACTGGTAGAACGCCCACCGGTTCAGGTCGGTACGTTGCGGCTTGCGCAACCGACCGTTGCGGATGCTGGCAAGGTGCTCAATCGCAATCGTCGGGTTTCCGGTCGCTTCGGCAAACTCGACAATGCGTCGGCTGATGACGTGGTTGGCGTCACGGGTGAATCGCGCCTCTCGGCCGGACAGCCGGTTCAGAACGCGCCGCACGCTGCGACTGTTCGTTTGTGTCTTTTTCCTTTGGAGACTGGCGCGAACGAGGGAGTAGCGGTTGCGGACGTGGCGAGTATGCCCACCGCCAAAGAAGCGGGCTCGTTTTCCGTCCGTCACGACGGCCAGGTTGTTGATGCCCCGGTCAACGCCAATCACGGCGTCGTTGGGGCGCTCAATATCGGGCGCGTCACACTTGAAGGAAACGGAAAGATAAACCTTGCCACGGCGGATGAACAGGCGAGCGTCACCTATCCGCCAGTTGTTGAGGTAATCGCTCAGACGCGGCTCGCCGTGGTAGGCGACGGGCCGGATGCGACCGTCAATCGTGGTGACACTCAGACCCTGATGGGTGAAGGAGAAATCGCGCCCACGAGCGCCGCCTTGCAGCATGACACCATTCGACTTGAAGGAGACCGGCTTGCGTGGGCGCTCTTTCTTGGTGCGAAGCGCAGCGTACTTGCTGGCAATCTGGCGGATGCAACTGGCGGCAACTTGAGCGGAGAGGCCGAACCGTTCGCGCACGTCCCGATAAACGAGGCCGTGCAACCTGGCAGCATTCGACAGGTTGCCGTTTTCGAAGGCGACCACGCTTACGAAGTTGCAGGCATCCGTCCAGGCTTGAACGGTTCGCCGGGCAACGTCCAGATCGAGGTCGATTTTGATACGGGTCGTGCGCGTGATTTCCATAGTGGCCGGTCGCAATCTCAACTTGCCGGAAGTATAGCACAGGGGCGCGACAGACATAAACTTTGGATTGGCCTTGTTGGGGCATTGCGCCCCAATTCCCCTCCCGGCTCGCCCTGCGGAGCGGACCCCGGCGCGACCTTCTCGCCTGGGCGTACCCCGCGGGGTAGAAGCCGGGAGTCCCCTGGAGGCGATTTTCTATGGATTTGGGCCTGGCGGGCCGAGTCGCTCTCGTGACCGGTGGCAGTAAGGGCATCGGCCGTGCCTGCGCTTCCGCGCTCGCGGGCGAGGGGGTGCAGGTGGCTATTAGCGCGAGGGGCTGTGAAGCGCTGGATGACGCGGCGGCCGATATTCGAGCGAACACCGGGGTGAATGTCCTGGCCTTGCAGGCCGATGTCACCAGGCCGACCGACATAGAGCAGATGGTCGCGCAGGTAGTAAAACAGCTTGGTCGATTGGATATCCTCGTGAACGCAGCTGCCAGCCTGCCAGCAGGTGCGTTTCTGGAACTCCCGGACGAGGCGTGGCTGCGGGCAATGGAGAGCAAATGTCTGGGCTACGTGCGCTGCGCGCGGGCCGTCGTACCACAGATGATCCGCCAGGGTGCAGGTGGCCGGATCATTAACATCGCCGGCACAGCCGCGAAGAAGGTGATGCCCGGCAATATCGCAGCGAGTGCAGCGAACGCGGCGCTGTTGATCTTCACGGCGGGGCTGGCGGCGGAGGTTGCCGAGTATCGCATTCTGGTGAATGCTGTCAATCCCGGTCCGATTGCGACCGAGCGGCTGGACACGCTGCT
>DOUV01000408.1:0-13875 GCA_003520455.1 Chloroflexota bacterium
TGTGAGTTCGTCGCCCACCTGGCCGACCGCGAGATCGCGGCCCGCCAGTCCGGCCGGCGCGAGGAGGCCCGGCAACTCTGGGCGGCGGAGCGCCAGTTCTTGACAACCCACCTCCTCACGTGGGGCGGGAAGTTCTGCGCCGACTTGTCGGCGCTCGCCAGTGTCGAGTTCTACCAGGCCGTCGCCCGCCTCGGTCGCGGACTGTTCAACGACGAGCGCATCCGCGCGGAGACAAACCGGTGACCCTCGCCGTCCCCGCCAACCGCCGGGCGATGCTCGACCGGATGACCGGCCAGTACAGCCGCGACATCATCGTCGATGCGACCAGGTGTAGCGCCTGCATGAAATGCGTCGAGGCCTGCAAGGTCGCCATCGCCCACGAGCACCCCACTCGCGAGCCGGTCGCCCGCATCACCATCAAGCCGGCGGCGAGCGAGGGTAGCCTGCACCTGCCACTGTTGTGCCGCAACTGTGCGGAGGCGCCGTGTGTGGTGGCCTGCATGACCGCTTGCCGCATCCGCGACGGGAGCGGCTGGGTGACGACGGATTACAGTCGCTGCGTTGGCTGCTGGATGTGCGTGATGACCTGTCCTTTCGGTGCGATCGAAGCCGTTCACGAGGAGGGGCTGGCGCGCAAGTGCGACGGCTGCACATCGTACGACATTCCCCCCTGCGTCGCCGTCTGCGAGCCGGGCGCGCTCCAGGTTGCGAGCTACGGCAACTTTGCCCACGAGCGTCGCCAGCGCTTCGGCGCGCGCGCCCGCTCGACCTCCCTGCCGGGGTAAGAAGAAACCATGCGATACGTGATTGCCGGCAACTCCTACGCTGCCGTCGGCGCCGTCGAGTCGATTCGAGCCCGGGACCCGCATGGCGAGATCGTCATCATCTCCGACGAGCCCTACCGCGCCTATAGCCGGCCGCTGATCACCTACTGGATCGCCGGCGAGGTACGCAAAGATCAGCTGGACTACCGCCCGGCCGCCTGGTACGAGCGCAACCGCATCCAGACCAGATTGGGACACCGCGTCACGCAGGTCGATCCCCCCAACCGGCAGGTCGTGCTCGAGGACGGCGAGGCGGTCGCCTACGACCGGCTGCTGATCTGTACCGGCGGCACGCCCATCGTTCCCCCCATCGAGGGCGCGGACGCCGAGGGCGTCTTCACGATGACTCGTTTCGACGACGCCAGGGCCTTCAAGGCCTGGTGCGAGCAAGAGCACGTTGAGGCCGGTGCCATCGTCGGCGGCGGCCTGATCGGCCTGAGCGTCTTCAAGGCGATGAAGGGCGTGAAGATCAAACTGACGCTGGTCGAGTTGCTGGACCGGGTCCTGGGTCTGGCGCTGGACCACGACTCTAGCGCCATGATCGAGGCAGCGTTGAGGCGGGCCGGCGTCGACGTACGCACCGCCTCGGGGGCGGAGGCGATTCTCAAAGACGAGCGGGGCCGGGTCAGAGCAGTGCGCCTGAAAGGGGGCGAGGAGGTCCCTTGCCAGACGGTCGTGATGGCCGTCGGTGTGCGTCCCAATACCGGGCTCCTCAAGGAGAGCGGGATCCAGATCAATCGGGGCGTCGTGGTAAACGAGCGGATGGAGACCAGTGTCCCCGGCGTCTACGCGGCCGGCGACGTGGCCGAGGCCTACGACGTGGTCAACGAGCAACACCAGGTCATCGCTATCCTGCCGCTGGCCTACGAGCAGGGCCGGGTGGCGGGCGCGAACATGGCGGGCGGCGGTCGCGTCTACCCCGGCGGCATCGCGCTCAACTCGCTGCCGATCTTCGACCTGCCGCTGATGACCATGGGCATCACCCTGACCGACGGCCACCCGAACCCTTCGACAGGTTCAGGGCGGGTTCTGGACGTTCTGGTTCACAGCGGGGACGGCGTCTACCGCAAGCTGGTCTTCCAGGGCGACCGGCTCGTCGGCGCGATCCTTGTCGGCAACGTCGCTCACGGCGGGGTGCTCACCTGGCTGATCCGCAGCAAGTTGCCGGTGACCCACGACCGCCAGGCGCTCCTCACGGGCGATCCGCTGGAGATTGAGATCGCGCGCCAGCTGAATGCCGTCGAGAAGAGTGGACCGTGGGTGCGGAGAACCGCAGCGGGGCCGGCGGTGCGCGAACGGGACGTCTGAGCGCGAACTGTCAACTGTCAGACTGTTCCTGCAAGAAGTGCAGGATATGATTGACGAAAATCCCGAAGTCTCCCAAGTCGTGCTGTAAGATATTGTAGACGGTGGCATCGTCCACGTCCCAGTAGAGGTGCACGACTCGGTTCCGAAAGCTGATCATCTTGCGAAGGACGGGCATAAAATCATCCGGGAGGATACCCTCCTCGTTGAGTACCACAAAAGCGTCGAAGCTGTCCCGTGGGGTCCGGTAGCCCTCGTCGGCGGTAACGTGATGGGCGATGTCCAGGCAAGACTCGATGGACACCTGGAGCAGGTGCTTCGCGCTCTCTACCTTCGTGAAGTCCTGGAGGAAGTCCTCCTCGGAGTAAGCGGCCAGGGTAGACAGCTTACTCTGGTAGGTCCGCATGTTGTTCAAGATGGACGTCACGGTCTTCAGATTGACCACTGGACAGGCCCTTCCTCCGGATATGATTCAAGAAGGCTCGTTGCATTCGCTCGGCAGTTGGCAGATAGTCGAAATATTTCTTGCGGGTCAGAACCTCGAACGCGACGCGACGGTCCTTATCCCGCTCATAGAGCAGTCTGCCCTCCTGGACGATGGGGCCCTGAACCATAAGCGGGGCCTGGTTGATCGCGCGCACATCAAAGTTCGAGAGACTGCAGGAATCCTCGAGCGCAGCCTGGATATCCAGTTCGAGCATGAGTCGCTCGTAGGGCAGGGGCGACTCAGTGAGCACCAGGGCAATGTCTACGTCGCTAGACGGAAGAGGAGTTGCCCGGGCAACAGAGCCGTACACGTAGGCAATTTCCACAGGATACTCCGCCAGGACCTTGGGAACACACGCCTTCAGACGGGCGATAATTTCGGCAGCGCGCTGCTCTCGTTCGACTCGGACATCGTTTTGTTGTTCCATGATGAACCAAGTATACCGCGGGCTCGGCTCATGACGCAACAGGTACATCCGCCGTTGACGCTTTTCGGCGAAGACTTCGCTCAGAATTGCCTGCAGTGCATCTCGTGCAATCTATGCAGGCAATTCTGTCCGGTCTTCCCCGACCTCTTTGCGCTGTTGCGTCAGGACGCACGCGGAACAGAGCCAGTTGACCACACCCGTGCCACGCTCGCTTCCAACGGTACGGCAACACCGTGATCGACCTGCTGCGGCTGATCCCGCAACTCACGGTCGACTTTGCCGCGATGGCCTGTTGTGGCATGGGGGGGACGCATGGCTTCAAGCGCCGCCACGACGAGCAGTCGCAGCAGCAGGGCGCCGACACGTTCGCCTATCTAGAACGAATCCAGCCTGATGGCGTGGTCACCGATTGCCCGATGTGCGCCTACCGAATCGGAGACCGCGCCGGCGTCGAGACGGTCCACCCCATCGAGCTGTTGAACGACGCCTACGGCTAATCGCCCTGGATCGTGAGTCTGTAGATTCCTTGACCCGATGTGACTTTCAAGCGGAGGTCTCCATGACAACCACCGCGACCTATCACGTACCAGACGATCGCGCCTACGATGGCGCTTCCCATCTCTGGATTCGGCTGGAGTCCGAAACCGGCCGAGCGGTTGTCGGGATTGACGCGTTCGGCCTGGACTCTCTCGGGGAACTGGCCTATATCTCCCTCCAGCCAGTGGGAGGGCCAGTCCGGCGAGGTGAGCCAATCGGGATGCTAGAGGCGGCCAAGATGACGACGGTCCTGATCGCACCCGTGAGCGGAACGCTGGTTGACCGCAACGCCGACGTTCTGCGCGATCCGGCGCTCGTCAATCGTGATCCCTACAACGACGGCTGGCTGGTCGTCATCAAGCCGAGCGATTGGGATCACGAGATCGGCAGCCTGATCACCGGCGAGGCCCTCCCGGGCTGGGTCGCCGCCGAAACCGAGCGCCATCAGTCAGAGGGGTGGGCCGACTGATGTCACGCTGGCGACTGATCACAGATGACAGGGTGTCGGCCTCCTTCGGCCTGGCCGCCGACGAAGTGCTGGCGCAGCGGGTGGGACGGGGTGAGTCGCAGCCAACGCTGCGCCTGTACACCTACCGTCCGCACTGTGCCCTGATTGGGCGCTTCCAGACCGCCGAGCACGAGGTCCACGTCGAGACTTGCCGCGCGCGGGGGATCGCGATCAACCGCCGTCCCAGCGGCGGCGGTGCTATTCTGATGGGTGACGCCCAATTAGGTGTCGCCCTGATGATCCCGGGGCGTCGTGACGATGCCTACGGGCGGGCGCGGGAATTGATGGCGGGCTTCTCCCAGGGCATCGTTCGGGGGTTGAACGGCCTGGGCATCAACGCAGAGTTTCGACGCAAGAACGACATCGAGGTCGACGGGCGCAAGATCGTTGGCCTGGGCATTTATCGCAACCCGTCCGGTGGCTTGCTGTTTCATGCCTCGCTGCTCGTCGATATCGATATCCTCCTCATGCTGCAGGTGCTCAACACCCCCTTCGAGAAACTCTCAGACAAGGAAGTAACCACCGTCGCGGCGCGAATCTCGACCGTCCGGCGAGAGCTTGGGGGCGAGATCTCGCTGGATGAGGTTCGGCGGCGGGTGGCGGCCGGGTACGCCACGACCTTCGGCGTCGAGCTGGCCGCCAGCGACTTTACACCCGGCGAGCGGCAGGCGATTGCCACGCTGGAACGGGAGAAGTATCTCAGGGATACGTGGGTGTTCCAGAGAACCGACGTCCCCGACTCGGCCGGGTCGGCCAGGGTGAAAACGCCCGCCGGGCTGCTGGAAGTCCGCGTGACCCTGGCCGGTCGCATGCTCAAGGCCGTATTCATCGGCGGCGACTTTTTCGCGGCCGACAACGCCGTCGCAGACCTGGAAGCGAGCCTGCGCTGGCACAGCAGCGACTCAAGCGCGGTCGAAGCGACACTGCAGACCGTGTACGCCCGGCGCGCCGCGGCGCTCGGCGCACTGGCAGCGAGCGCCCTGACCGGGGCGATTGATTTGGCGGTGCGCCGAGCGCGGGTGGCCGAGGTCCGGCGACGATCGGACCCGTACGCATGCTTTGTCTCGCCAGGGGGCGCCTGTGAGTGACCTTCTTCTGACGGATGCATGCGCAGCTTCAGCTGCCGTCGCGGTGAGCCCCGAGTGCCAGCGCATCCGGCGTGCCAACTTCCCCGACCAGATTACATTCCACGCGCCAGGCCTCCGCCGCTACAGGACCTCGGAGTACAGCGGGCAGAAGGCCGGCGAGTTCATCGCCATCAGCGTCACCGGCAGCGCCTGTGCCTTGAAGTGCGCCCACTGCAACACGAACCTGCTCAAGAGCATGCTCGATCTGGCGCGCTTCAACGACTCGGTCTTCGACCTATGCGCCGCCCTGGCCGAGCGCGGTGTCCGGGGGCTGCTGATCTCAGGGGGTAGTGACAGGTGGGGGCGAGTCCCGCTCCGAAAATACATTCCCGACCTGATCCGCGTGCGCCGCGAACTGGGCATGACCATCCGCGTGCATCCCGGGCTGCCCGACGAAGAGACCTGTGCCGGGCTCGCGGCGATCGACATCGATGGCGCGATGGTGGACATCATCGGTCATCAGGAGACGATCCGAGCCGTCTATCACCTGGATGCAACGCCCGCGGAGTACGAAGCGGCACTCGAGCGACTCGAGCGCTACGGGGTCCCCACCGTACCCCACATTATCCTCGGGCTCCATTTCGGACGGATGCTGGGTGAGTGGAAGGCCCTGGAGATAATCGCGCGCCACCCGCCCAAGCTGTTGGTGCTGGTGGTCCTGACGCCGCTGACCGGCACGCCGATGGCGGTCTCCCAGCCGCCGTCACTGGCCGAGATCGGCGGTTTCTTCGAGCAGGCGCGGAAAACGCTGCCGACGACACCGGTGATGCTCGGTTGCGCCCGGCCGATGGGTCTAATGAAGGTTGCCATCGACCGCCTGGCCATCGACGCCGGCCTGAACGGGATTGCTTATCCCGCCGAGGGGGTCGTGGAGCACGCCCGGCTCCGAGGCCTGGAGCCGACGTTCGTCAATGCCTGCTGCGGCGTGACGTGGTGAGGAACTCGCTCGCCTGCGGGGAGGGCCGCGGGCCGTGGATGAGGGAGCAAATTGATGGCCGATGGAACGATTCCATGTCACGAGCCGGGCGACGAGGTGCGGATCAGCCCCGACTACGTCCGGATCAGCATGGCCGCGGCGATCGAGTTAGGTCTGAAGCCAGGGAGCTTCATGCGCAATTGCGGCTGTGGCTGCATCAACCTGCTTCAGACCTACCCGCGGGGCTGCTACGCCAACTGCAGCTACTGCGGCCTGGCCCGGGAACGCCCGGGCCCGCCTGAAGGCAACACCTTCATTCGAGTCTCCTGGCCGCTCTACCCCACGGATCTGGTGGCCGAGAAGATCGCGGCGAAGGAAGCCAGGGTGGGCGTTGGGCGCATCTGCATCTCGCAAGTGCAGGACCCTCGGGCCTACCGCGATCTGGTCGACATGATCCTGCGGGTCCAGCGGGTCGCCCCGACGGTGCCCATCTCGGCCCTGGTCAGTGCCACAACATTGAACGAGGAGCGACTGGTCAGGATCAAGGAAGCCGGCGCAGATATCGTCGGCGTGGGACTGGATGCTGCCTCCGAGAAGCTTTTCTACACGACGCGAGGCAAGGGCGCGAAAAGCCCCCACGACTGGAACCATCACTGGTCCATCGTGCGCGTGGCGCGGCGGATCTATGGTCCGATGAAGGTCAACTGCCACATTCTTGTCGGCCTGGGCGAGACCGATCGCGAGCTTGTGGATCTGTTCTACACTCTCAAGGCGGAGCAAATCGCCGGCTACCTGTTCTCCTTCAATCCAGAGCCAGGCACCGCGCTGCAACACGCGCCGCGCGCGCCGATCCACCGCCAGCGCCGGATTCAGCTCGTCAAAGCACTGATCGAGAACCATAATCTGCCGCGCGAGGCGATCGAATTCGACGAGCGAGACAACCTTGCTCGCCTTGACGCGCCAGAGGCGCTGATCGACAGGGTCACCCGTTCCGGTCTGCCCTTCATGACCAACGGGTGCCCTGATCGACAGGGCAACCTGGCCTGCAACCGGCCGTATGGCTCCTACCGGCCGGGGGAAGCCTTTCGCGATTACCCGTTCCAGCCAACCGCCGACGACCTGGCCGTCATCCGCGAGCAGGTACGGCTTGACGAAATCGTGGTGCGAGAGCCGGTACCGCTCGGATAGGCCGATGTGACGAGTGGCCAGCCAGCGCGAAATACAGCCGCAAAGGGGCCAGGGCAGGGTGGGTACCCCAATGGCCCGTGTGCGACAGACCCGACGCCTTCAGGAGGGTGCGCGCGGGGGTCAGGGGGCTTTCGCAAGCCCGAAGATCATGGCGCAGATCGGACGCACCTACCCGCGCACGTCACGTCAATTGGAGCGTTGGCCCTGCATCCTTGATGGTTCATTGTCTCTGGGACAAGCACCCCCATGTACGAATCGAATCCCATCCGTCTGCTTGATTTGGGGCCAACGGTCTGGTGGCGAACACAAGCCGTCTATCACGCTGTGGCCGAGCTGATGAGGGCCGACTCGCCCGATACCATCATCATCACGCATCCCCTGACTCCCTACCTCTGCCTGGGCTACCACCAGGTGTATGACGCCGTCCTCGACCGGGCGACCTGTGAGCGCCGGCAGCTGCCGGTTGTCCGCCGGCAGGTCGGTGGTGGGGCGACCTACCTTGACATCCACCAGTTGTTCTACCAGTGTGTGTTCCACCATACCCGCGTGCCGGCCATGCTCCGAGATGTCTACGCCCAAATGCTGGCGGCGCCGGTGGCCGCCCTGCGCCAACTGGGGCTCAACGCCGAGCTCTGGGATGTCAACGAGATCGAAGTGGAGCGCAAACGAATTGCCGGTGTCGGCGGCGGACGGATCGGAGAGGCCTGCGTCGTCGTCGGCAATCTCCTCTTCGACTTTGACTACACGACGATGACCAATGTCTGGCGCGTGCCGGCGGAGTCGTTTCGCGAGTTGGCGGCGGCGGCGCTGCGCGAGCAGGTGACCACGCTCTGGCGGCTCATCGGCCCGACCACCATCTTTGCGGTTCAGACAATGTTGATAGAAGAGTTTGCGCGGGCCCTGGGACGGCCACTCAAACGTGGCAAGCTCACTCGCGAGGAGACTCACCACTCCTCCCAGGTCGCAGCGCGGCTGGCCTCGCCAGAGTCCCTCTCGCTGCACAGCGAGAACGGCTCCGTGGCCCCCATGAAGTCGCTGAAGATTTCCGCCCGGGTCGCTATTCACGCGGCCGAGACGGAAATCGGCGGCCGGAGGATTCGAGGAAGCTTTCGCGTGCGGGAAGGCATCATCGAAGAAGCCCGGCTGGACATCGCCGGCGGCCAGGCGTGGGAGAACGTCCAGGCCGATCTGCGGGGTGTCCCCTTTCGTGAGTGGCAGGAGCGCTTGCCGGTTGGGTGAGGCCGCAAGATGGGTGCGAACCGATTCGCCGGGCGAGGAACACGTGAGTAACAAGCTGTTGACGCCCAACGGGGAGAAAACTCGGGAAACATCTCGCCAAGAAAGAGTTCTTGCGCTATCATAGAGGGTGCCACACCACCCTGATGTGAACCATCCTCTACGGCGCCTGATTGACCGCGTTTCCGCCGACGGTCTGACGAGCTTCCGCTCGTTCGGCGCGGTGGTACCTGGAGTGAGGGATCGCCATGATACCGTCTCCTATATCGGTGCACGAGAAGGAAGAGACTGAGATCAGTCACCTTCGCCGGCAGGTTGCCCTGCTGGAACAGCGCAACCGTGAGCTGACGGCCCTCCACGCGGTCGCAGAGGCGGCGAGCGAGATCACCGATCTCAACGAATTGCTCTCGAAAGCGCTCGACGCGGTGCTGAGGGCCGCCGGCATCCCCGAACTCCAGTCGATGGGTGGGATCTTTCTGATTGACGATGAGACCGGGCTCATGCACCTGGTCGCCTGGCGCGGGCTGCACCCCGATCTCGTGCGGCAAGATTCCTGCCTCCCGCTGGGAGAGTGCCTGTGCGGCCTCGTCGGCCAGCACGGCCGCACACTTGTCTCCCTGAACAGCTGCCACGACCCGCGGCACACTCGCCAAACGACTCTCGATGAACCGCACGGCCACATCATCGCCCCGCTCACGGCTCGTGGCCGCACCGTCGGTGTGCTCTCGCTCTATCTCAGTCCCGACCATCCCCCCGACCCCTCGTACGTTGAGTTAGTCACTGCAATCGGCCAACAACTCGGCATGGCCGTGGAGCAAGCCCGGCTCTACCGGCAGTTACAGAGTGCAGTCGAGCGGCTGCGCGAGACCCGCGATAAGGTGGTCGCTCAGAACGCCCGGCTGGGGCGCAGCAATCGGGAGCTCCAGGTCACCTACGACCTCACCCTCGCAATGCAGTCGACGCTCGATATCGCCGATGCACAGGAGCGCGTGTTGACCCTGATCACCGGCGAGTTGGGCTTTGAGCGCGCGATCCTGGCCCTGGTGGACGTGCACGATACCGTCCTCACGGGCTGGCTCTGCAGCACTCGGAGCAGCGGCACGAGCCTGCAGCGGATCCCCCACACGACCCGGCTGGGGTTGCATGCCGCCAGCGGAGTCCTGGCCCAGGCAGTGCTCAAGGCGGAACCTCTCCTCGTCACGGACGGAGGTCCACCCACCACCGATCCGCAGATCAATAGCTGGCTTGGAATGCACCACTACGCGATCCTCCCGCTCGTCATCCGGCGGCGACCGCTCGGGGTCTTGCTGGTGGACAACCCGGAGAGCGGGCACCCGATTGGCGACGACGACCTGGCGCCGCTGACCAATATCGCCCGCCAGGCTTCCATGGTGCTGGGCAACGTGCAACTCTGTATCGACCGGACCCGGCGCCTGGCAGTCGAGGAAGAACGGTGCCGGATTGCGATGGAGATCCACGATGCCATCTCCCAACAACTGTACGGGATCACCTACACCCTCGATGCGAGCGTGAAGCTGTTGCCGGAGCGGGCCGAGGAGGTACGCGAGAAACTGACCTACCTCCTCCCGCAAGCCCAGCAAGCGAGCGCCGCAGTCCGGCGCGCGATCTTCGATCTGTGGCCCGACGAATTGGACGCAGAGCGCTTCGCCGCCGAGCTTCACGCGTACGTCAAAGAGATTGTCTTCTCCAACGATCTCTCCGTGCAGATCGACATCGATCGGCAGTTCGATACTCTGGCGATCGAAGTCCGCCGACAACTCTACCGAATCGCCCAGGAGGCGCTGACAAACGTCATCAAGCACTCCCGCGCACAGCGGACCGAGATCATCTTGACCGCCACCCTGCAGGAGATCAGGCTCACGATCACCGACGATGGCCAGGGGTTCAATTTGGCTGATTGCCAACTCGAAGCGGATGATCGCAACCACTTCGGCCTGATCAGCATGCGCGAGCGAGCGGAGGCCCTGGGCGGGCGCTTGCAAATCGACAGTCACCCACGATATGGAACGAAAGTCACGGTTACGCTGCCGCTCTGCTGCTGAGCCCGCGGCGGTGCCGTGCCCGCAGACTCGAGGTCACAATGAGTGTGATCCGGATCTTATTGGTTGACGATCACGAGGTTGTGCGCCGAGGCTTAGAAATGGTGCTCAAAATTGAGCCCGATCTGCAGGTCATCGGCGAGGCGGCGAACGGGATCGAGGCTATCGAGCAGAGCCAGAAGCTGCAACCTGACCTGGTGCTGCTCGATCTCAAGATGCCGGGCATGGATGGCGCCCGGGTTGCCCGCGCGATCAAGCAGGTCGCGCCTCATACCCGGATCCTGATCCTGACAGGGATCGATGCCGATCACGAGATTGCGACCGCACTTGAGAGCAACGTCGATGGGTATATCCTCAAAGATGCACCGCCCAGTGAGCTCTTGCACGCGGTCAGGGTGATTGCGGGCGGTCAGGCCTACCTGCAACCGGCGGTAACGAAGCGGCTGCTGCGCCGGATGGCGGCTACCTCCGCCTCCGACGCGGTGAGACTGCCACCCCAGCTGACGCCTCGCGAGATGGAGGTGCTCAAGCTGATGGCCACAAGTCGCTCGAACAAAGAGATCGGGACGGCACTGGTGATTGCCGAGGAGACCGTGCGAAGCCACATCAAAAGTATTCTCAGTAAACTCAAACAACCCAATCGGACCCAGGCCGTCCTGGCCGCCCTGCGCATGGGCCTGATCGACCTCGATTCGCTCTAGAACCGCCAGCGTCGTCCCGGTTCGCCGGCACCTTGACCGCTTGCATCGTTGCCTCAGCGAACGCAAGTTGGAACAACGTTCAGTTCCTTCGAAGTGCGCTCCCCTTCCAGGACTTCTTCCCAGGAGACAGCGGCCTAGATAAGTGGTGTTGCCCTATCCCCAACCAACCCCTGGCCATTCGCTCGATCTGGACAACGTCCTCCAGGTGCTGCGCGCCTCGCGGGCCGACGAATGACGCGCCGACCTGATCAGCGACGACGGCGCCCTGGCCCTGCGTGTGTGACCATTCCTGATCTCGCCGCCTGTCGCTCAACGTTCATCGATGGCGCGATGCTCGACACCGAGACCCGGCGCCGTTGCTCAGCCACACGCCCGAGCATCCCGTGCGGCGCTTGTGTTCAGAGCCGGCTTCCCAAAAGAGACCGCTCTCCTTGACATCATCGAGGTAACCATGGCTGAAAGAGATAACGGGGCAAATTTCCGCGATGCGGAAACAGCCGGCTCTATTTGGAGCTTTCGCGGGTACCGGCTCTCGCCAGGCGAGTTCAACAACGCCATGATACACTTCTATCGTGGCGAGGTGACCCGTTCTAACACCTGGCGCACGCGGCTCGACAGTACAACCAACTGGGCCGTGATCACGACTGGAGCGGCGCTCACTTTCGCCTTCAGCGATGCCAACCACTCCCATGCCATGATCCCGCTCAACACACTGCTGATCGGCCTCTTCCTGCTGATCGAGGCCCGGCGCTACCGCTACTACGAGCTCTGGTCCTACCGCATCCGCCTGATGGAGACCAACTTCTTCGCGGCCATGCTGGCGCCGCCCTTCCAGCCGAGCGAGCGCTGGGCCCAGCACCTGACCGAGACGCTGGTCCACCCCCAGTTCCGGATCAGCTTCTGGGAAGCGATCGGCCGGCGATTTCGGCGCAATTATCAGTACATCTTCGTGATTCTGGGACTGGCCTGGCTCGTCAAGATTGCTACCCACCCAACTGCCATCAGCGCGGCGGACGAGTTCTTCGAGCGCGCGGGAGTCGGTCCGATCCCGGGCGAAGTCGTCCTCGCTGCCGGCCTGCTCTTCAACGCCCTGCTCTTCGCCATCGGCTGGATGACCGTGACCTTGCAGGAGGCCTCGGGCGAGGTCTTGCCCGGCCGTGACCTCCCCAGCCCATTCAGTCTTTTCGGCGCCGCCAGCGATGTCGCCCACAGCTTCCTGAACGGCGGTGGCTTTCACCTGCACCGCCGCCCCGAGCAGGTCGCCTACATCATCACCTCGAGGGGCAACGAGATAGGCCAGCGCGTACTGCACCAGCTCGGGCGGGGTGTCACCCGGTTGGAAGGCAAGGGCCTCTACACCGGCGAGGAGCGCGACGTGCTGCTCTGCGCGATCCACCCGGAACAGATTCCCGACCTCAAGCGGCTGGTGCGCGACTGCGACCAGCACGCGTTCCTGATCATCAACCCCGCCCAGGAGATCATCGGCCGGGGCTTTCGAGCGCCGAGTTAGTAGCCAAGGCGGCGCGAACGCCCGGAACCGGTCGAGGTCTCACCGGCCGGTGCGGCGCAGCGGCAGCCGGGGGGACTCGCGGATGAGTTCTCAGAAAGCGAGGAGACGCAACAGGGCAGGCGGCAGCCAGAACTCGCCGTAGCCGAGGATGTTGGCGATGGTAGTCGCGAGGAGGGCCAGAACACCGCCAGCGATCAAGAGGAGGTCGCGCCGGTCGTACTCCAGCGCCATCACCCAGGTCCGCCTGGGCGTGGCGCCAAACGCGCGCAGGTCCATGGCGTCAATGATCTCCTCGCCACCTAGAATCGTCCCGATGGTGACCGGGACCACCAGGGGCGCGAGGTTGCGCACCTGCCGGAAGAGGTTGGCGCCAGCGCGGTCGAGCTCGTAGCCACGGGCCTTCTGAGCGTCGAGGGTCGTCTGGAAATCATTGGCGACGGTCGGAACCAGGCGGAACGCCAGGTCGGTCGCATAGGCGAACTTATCGCTGAGGCCCAATCGGCGGAAGGCGACCCCGTAAAGCGCGGGATTGATCGTGAAGGGGACGAGCAACCCCAGGATGGCAAGCGAGAGCATGCGCGCGAACTGGGCCGCGGCGAACACCAGCCGTTCGACGCTCAATCCGACGTGCCAGACGGCCCCGCCTGGGAAGCCGACCGGCACCGTCCACAGGAAATGTTCGCCGGCGCTCCCAATCGCCTGGGTGAGGTCGCGGCCAGTCAGGGCCGTGACGGTGGTGAAGAGAGTGATCAGGGGGAGGACGACGAACCAGAAGCGCTTCATCTCCTGCCAGCGGATCCCGGAGAGCCTCAGCGCGAGCACCGCCAGTGCCAGCCATGCCAGCATCGCGCGCACATCCCAAATCTGAATGATGGCGAAGATGGCGCAGCCCAGAAAGATGATCCGCGCCCGCGGATCGAACCGCTGGATAATCGTATCGCGCGGTTTGTAACTCCAGGTGACGATCATAAGCACCACTAGAGCACCGGTCAAGTCCTCAGACTTCCGAAGTCTGGTGGGGACCGTGCTGGCCCACAACGCGCTCCGAC
>DOUV01000408.1:13949-20040 GCA_003520455.1 Chloroflexota bacterium
ATTTCTTGACCGGCTCTCTAGGCTGGGCACGAGGAGGCGGACGTTCGATCCGAGTCCCCCTGAGCTCCTACCGGAGGCGCGAACCCGGAGGAACCCAGGGGAACTCGTGCTGGTTCAGCCCTCGTCAGGAATGTTGTTGCCATCGCCTTCCAGAATCAACGGCCCGTCTGGGCGCGCGCTGCCTGCCAGGCGGCCAGGAGAATTGGCACCAGGATGATGGCAAAGATCAGGTTCGTCCCCGCCGCCGGCAGGAACTCACCCAGCAAGGCCGTGGGTACGTTGTAGCCGTTGACCCAAATGTCGGCGATGGAGGCGAATCCCATGCCGATAATCACACCGAACGCCCCCCAGACGACCGCCGCCGACAGGTTCGGCCGGGCGCGCAGCAAGAAACGCGCGACCACCACCACGGCGATCAGCAGGATCAGCAGCACGGGTGCCCACTGCCCCACGGTGGTACCGTTCCAGGGGTGCTCGACCGTGGGGAAGGCAAACGAGAGGATGGTGAAGAGTGCCAGCAGGCCACCCACGACAACGAGCAAGCGGTCGGCGGCCCGCTGACGATCGCTGAACGCCCAGATAAGCCCGGGAATCAGCCCCATGAGCCCGTTGCCGAGGTCCCAGACCGGGTAGACCCCCCAGCCCGTGATCGCATCCCCGAGGATGTTGCCGACGGCGCCGGTGAAGAAGCCCACGACCGGACCGAAGGCGAGGCCGAAGAAAATCGGGATCGCCACCGCCGGCCGCAGACTGACAAAACTCACCGACGGTAACTGGATGACGTTGGTTGCCCAGGCGAAGATGCCGTAGAGCACCGCGCCCACCGCCATCATGACCACCTCGCGGGTGCCGACCATCCAGATCGGCTTGTCCGCGAAGTAGTAGTAGATACCGACGACCGCCGCCCCACCGATGACGTAGAGCAGCCAGCCTGAGGCGGTCGCCTTGTCACCGCTCGTGGTCAGGCTCGCCAGGAAGAGCACAACCGTGGCGACCACCAGCGCGCCCAGAAGCTTGACAATTGCCTGGCTCGTCGAGGCTCCAACCCATCGTGATGAAATCATGATACCCCCTCTCTTGGAATCGTGTGACCAGCCAGCCGACCTTACGGCTGGACTGGAAGATCCACCAAATCGATCAGCGCCTCCACCCGCGCGAACCGCCCGGTCCGCGGCAGCAGGCCGAGGTTAAGCTCCAGCAGGCTGGTTGATACCACGCGCGCCCGCTCGAGGCGCGGCCGGTCGGCCAACACCTCCTCTGGAGGACCGTCGGCGAGAATCCGTCCCTCGGCCACGAGAAGGACACGGTTGGCGTAGCGCACAGCCAGGTCCACATCGTGGGTGATGAAGAGAATCGCCCGGAAGGGCATCCCCATAATGGCGTCCATGAATTGGGTGTAGTGTTTGAGATCCTGGCCGGCCGTGGGCTCATCCATCGCCAGGACTTTACTCTGCATCGCCAGAATCGCGGCGATGCCCACGCGCCGCTGCTGGCCGAAACTCAGTGCCAGCGGCGCGCGCTCTTCGTAGCCCACCAGGTCCACGATCTCCAGGCTGGCGCGAACGTTGCGGGCGATGACGTCGGGGGGAAAGCCGAGATTGCGCGGGCCAAAGGCCAGCTCCTCGCGAACCGTCGGGGCAAAGAGCATGTGGGTGGGGCTTTGGAAGACGTAGCCGACCGTGCGGGCAGTCTGGGCGGTCGTCAGTCTGGTGGTGGGCCGCCCTTCGATATGGACAGTCCCCGACGCGGGGTGCAGCAGTCGGATCGCGTGCTTCACCAGCGTACTCTTGCCGGCACCGTTAGGTCCCAGAACCGCGATCACATCGCCGGGGTAGACGGCGAGTGTGATGTCGTGCAGCACCGGTCGCTCCGAATCATAGCCGAAGTTGACCCCCTTGAACTCAATCAAAGGCGGCGCGCTGTGGTCGGCGACCGGGCGCGGCGGTAGCACGGCTGGAACCTGGCCGGCGATCCCATCGGTGGACTTGAGCTTCGCCAGAGCCAGCGGCGCTGGGAGCTTCACGTCGCCGGGTCTCGCGACCTGGAGAAAGCCCGGGACATCGCCAAAGTAGAGTTGCTCGCCCTCCTCGAGGAAGAGCGCGGCGTCGTCCGCTCGCAGGATGCCAAGCACATCCTCGACCCGATGCTCGATCAGCAGCACGCTCTTGCCCGCATCGGCCAGGCGGCGGACGAGGCGGAGCGTCTCGCGGGCGCTGACCGGGTCGAGGCTCGCCAGGGGTTCGTCGAGCAGAACGATGTCGGGCTCCATGGCCAGGACGCCCGCGATGGCCACCTTCTGTTTCTCGCCACCGCTCAGGGCGGTGGTCTCGCGCTCGCGCAGGTGGCTGATTCCGAGGAAAGCCAGGGTTTGATCGACCCGCGCCAGAATCTCCTCGCGCGGGAGGCCAAGGTTCTCCAGCCCGAACGCAACTTCTGTCAGGACGTAGCTGCCGACAATCTGCTTCTCGGGGTCCTGCAACACAGTCCCGACCATACGGCTGATCTCGGCGAGGCGCAGATTCGTGGGGTCTCGCCCGAGGATGCGAATCGCCCCGGAGAGGTCACCGCCGGTGTAGCTGCGCGGTATCAACCCGTTGATGCAACGCATCAGGGTCGTCTTGCCACAGCCAGAAGCGCCCGCGACCAGGATGATCTGCCCGGCGTGAGCGCAGAAGGTGCACTCACGGAGGGCGGCTTGGTCGCGGGTTCGATAGCGGTAGGTCAGATGCTCTACCTGGAGGGCCAGCACGACAATCGCAAGCCTCAACTGTGGTCACGCGGCGGTCGCATTTCGATTATAGGGGGCTCTCGATCGAGAGGCAAGCCCCCAAAGAGATCGGCAAGGTTGGTCAAGGGTCCAGATGCGTCGCACCTGGACCCTCAGTGGGGATTCAGGAGAGATTTGCGAAGAGGCGGTAAGCAGCGCACGGAACTCCTTCGCAACAGAAGCTGTGAGAATCTTCCCATTGTGAGAGACAGACTGAAGTCGTGGATGGCGCAACGAGCTGTCAGCCCATACAAGTGGGAGTTGCGTTCACACCGTCTGCGCGAGGTGATCCATCACCTGCACAAGCTGTTCGAGGTTGCGGCACTCCACCATCAGGTCCACCTCGGGCTCGTAGAGGCCGACGATGCTGTCGCCCGTGTTCCAGCCCCACACTGACTCGGGGTTGAGCCAGATCACCTGGCGGGCCCGCTCGGCGATGGCGCGCAACTCCTCCACGCGCGGCTCGTAGAAATTCGAGCGCGCATCACCCAGGATCACGACAGTGGTGCGACTGTTGACTGCCTCGCCATAGCGCTCGTTGAACTGGCGAAAGGTCTCGCCAAAATCGGAGTGCGACCAATACTTGATGTCGGCACTGGATGTCGCCATCTCGACCGCGGATTCCACCGAGTTGCGAGTGAAAAAGTCGGAGACCTCGTCCGTGTCGCTGATGAACACGAAGGAGCGCACCGCGCCGCGCTGCTGCTGGAGACTGTGAACAAGCTGAAGCATGAAACGCGAGGCATTCCGCACCGAGGACGAGACATCGCACAGCACGGTCAGGCGCAGCTTGTTGCGCCGCTTCTCGCGGAAGACCAGCTCCATCGGCACGCCCTGGGTGGCCATGGCCACCCGCAGCGTCTTGCTCACGTCGAGCCGCTTCAGGCCCCCACGCTGCGTCCGTCGCGAGAAATCCTGCCGTAGCTTCCGCGCAAGTTGGTCGACCAGCTCCTGCATGGCCCGGATCTCGTCCTCTGTGAAGCGCGCGAACTCCTTCTTCTCGAGATTCTTGCCCAGCGGAATGTTCTTTTGGGGGTTTATGCGCTCATAGGCGTCGTTGACCTCGCTCGCCACCCACTTGGGGAACAGCTCCTGGAGTTCCCAGAGACGCTCGCGAATCTGCTGGGCCATCTCGAACTCGCCCGCCCGTTGGAGATCACGGGCGAGCTGCATGATCTCGTTCTGGAGTTTGTTCCAGCCCATCTGGTCGAGCACGTAGCGGGTCACCTGGCCACGCTGGAGCAGGTTCTGCAACTGCTGGAGTTGCTCTGGCGTGAGATGCTGCAGCATCTCGGCGGTGATCACGACCGTGTTGCCGGAGAGCAGTGCCTGGGCCATCTCGCTGAGCGGCTGGCGCCCCATGCGCTCGAGGGCCTCGCGGAGCCGGCGCATGAACTCTTCCGACGGCCGCTCGTCGCCCGACCGGCCTTCCTGACCGAACCCCTGCCCGAGGGCCTGAGCCACGGCCTCCGCCAGCGCCGGGTTGGGACTGAAGTAGCGATCGAAGAGCTCGTCGAACAGCTCGCGATCTTGCTCGCGCTTGATGAGCGCCGCGCGGAGAGCCGACTTGAAGACCGCCCGGTCCCGCACCCCGGTCAGGTTGCCCGCGACCATTCCATCAAGGGCCTCGCTCGACGAGACTCGAATACCGGCCGTCCGCAGAACCTGGACGAACCCGACGATGACATCATCCATCTTCGTCTCCCTCAAAACAGTGAGCGATGAGTGCAGAACGAACGGCTGAGAGCCTGAATCTGCGCCCTCATCATTCACTATCCAGCATTCATCCTCAACCCTTCCACTCGCGCAGGCGGAGCTGGCTGCGCCGGAGCAGCTCAGGGAGCGCGTTGCGAGTGCGCTCGACATCCCCTTCGTGCTTCAGCAGCACACCGAGGGTCTGCTCGGTCTCCTCGCGCCCGAGATGATGTACGTTGAGGAGCGTCAGCGCGCGGGCCCAGTCGAGCGTCTCGCTGACGCCGGGGACCTTCTTGAGGGCCAGGTTACGCGCTTCCTGCACGAAAGCGACCACCTGCTCTGCGAGCTGTTGGTTGACTTCCGGCACCCGTACACGCACTACATCCACCTCCGCCTCGAGGCTGGGGAAGGTGATGAAAAGGTGGAGGCAGCGCCGCTTGAGGGCGTCGGAAAGATCACGCACCTGGTTGGAGGTCAGCACAACCAGTGGCTGCTGGCGTGCGGTGATCGTCCCCAGCTCCGGCACGGTGACCTGGAAATCGGAGAGCACCTCGAGCAAAAACGCCTCGAACTCGGGGTCGGCCTTATCGACTTCGTCGATGAGAAGTACCGGCCGCTGCTCCGCCAGGAGTGCCCGCAGCAAGGGGCGCGGCAAGAGGAAGTGTTCGGAGAAGAACAGGTCCTCCTCGGCGGCGACCTTATCGAAGGCCTGATGAAGCGTGTCGGCGTCGGCCAGGAACTGGCTCACCCGGTCGCGCAGCACCTGGACGTAGAGCATCTGCTTGGCGTACTGCCACTCGTAGAGGGCTTTGGCCTCATCCAATCCCTCATAGCATTGCAGACGGATCAACTCAGTGTCGAGCGCGGTGGCCAACGCCTTGGAGAGTTCGGTCTTCCCGACGCCAGCCGGACCTTCGACCAGCAGCGGCTTGCCCATGCGATCAGCGAGGTAGACGACGGTTGCGGTCTCATCGTTCACGAGGTAGCGCGCAGCACGTAGCCGCCGCTTGACCTCCTCCACCGATTGGAACATACAGCTTCCTTTCACGAATGTTTGCCGACCCGTAGCAAGATTCTAACCAGCACGGCAGCCGAAAGCAACTGCCTTTCAATCCGACACTGGAAGAAATCGATCCCATCACAGGACAGACCGGCGCGGGCAATGGCCGCTAGCGTTGCAGCGACAGCCAGCGCGGCGCGAAGGCCACCAGCACCCAGACGGCATAGCCGAACAGCAGCACTTTGGGCAGCGCCCACCCGCGGGTGAGGGTGTACCAGCAGATGACCACGAAGAGCATTGTGGACATCAACCCCCAGATCATACCGAGCGCCAGCGGGGCCACGGCTTGCGGCCGGCTCCCTGTGATCGAGTACACCACCCAGAGAGCGACGGTGATGTTGACCGGCAACGTGGAGACGATGCCCGCCAGGCGGCGCGAGTACTGGCTCACCAGTGTCACCGCCGTGAGGATCAGCACACCAAACAAGAGACGCAGGAGAGTCCCATTCGCGAGCACTGGTCTTACTCCGAGAGCGGTCGGGCATAGCGACTCACAAGGTCGGTTAACGATTCGACGAACTTCGACTTGGCGACGACGCGATCGGCGCCGGCCGCGAGGGCGCGCTGGC
>DOUV01000410.1 GCA_003520455.1 Chloroflexota bacterium
CGGTGGGCTGGGCGGGCGGCACATCAGCGATGCCCGCGGCCGACGAGCAGGCCGGCACCAGGGACACCACGATCATCCCGGCGAGGAGCCACGCTCCGAGGCGGGGTATCATCCGGAACCTCCTTTCGGGGAACGCGAGGTTCCCCCAGATCAGGGCATTCGTACGGAACCCGCCCGCGCGTGGCTCGCACGTTCTCGAACTACGGTGCCCCAAGTTGTTGGAGAGCGTCAACCTGGTTGCGCGTTCCGATCACGAACAGAACGTCGCCGCCTTTCAACACCGTCTGGGCTCTCGGGTTAAACTGATACTCCCGGTCGGCCGACCTGATCGCCACCACCAACAACCCCAGCCGTCGCCCGATGTCTGCCTCGACGAGAGTCTTCCCCACCAGCGAGGAGTGATCGTTCAAGGTCACCTCCTCCACCCGCAACGTCTGTCCCCTGACCCGCAGCATCTCGTCCAGGAAACTCACCACGGAAGGACGAATTATCAGCGAGGCCATTCGCAGCCCGCCGATGGCGTTGGGAGAAACAACCTCGTCAGCGCCGGCTTTGCGAAGCTTCTCGGCGTTCTTCTCCTCGAGGAGCCGGGCAATAATGCGCAACCGCGGGTTCAGCGACCGCGCGCTAAGCACGATGAAGAGGTTATCCTTGTCCTCCCCCAGCGCGGCCACCAACCCACTGGCGCGCTCGATGCCAGCCAGGCGGAGCGTCTCGTCCTGGGTGGCATCCGCATGGAGATAGGGAATGTCCCCGATCTGCTGCACCTGCTGGATCACGTCCAGATTGTGCTCGACGATCACGAACGGCGTCTTCGACTTGTACAATTCCGCTGCAATATGTTCCCCCGTATGCCCGGCGCCACACAGAACGATGTGGTTCTTCAAGCCGGCAATCTGCTTGTCCATCCTTCGTCCTTGAACGATTCGCCTGAACTCGCCCTCGATGATGAATGATCCCAGAGTCGATACTGCATAGCCGGCGATACCAATAGAGGTGACCAGCAAGACCATGGTGAAGATGCGCCCGGGTGGGTTGAGCGGGTGCGTCTCACCGTATCCCACGGTGGTCAGGGTGATCATCGTCATGTACAGCGCGTCCAGGTACGCCCAGCCCTCGAGGAGATGGTATCCGAGCGTGCCGACAACAACGGTGACACCAATCAGGAACAACGCACGCAACAGACGATTGCGGTACAGAAGACGGGCAGCCTGTTCGTCACGCCTCGACCGTGGTCCGGCGATGCTCATGAGACTCCGCCTGAGCCGTACTCGAATGGGTTCTGCAAGCAGCGCCTGCTTGAGTCAGGGGACAATGCTCACAAGGAGCGGTAGCATCGGCCGGAGCCGGTGCGCGCGGCGGCCCGCGGCCGAGTTGGCCGCGATGGGATCAACGTCCAAGCACGGTCATGGCCGCTGCGCCCGTCTCAACCGCCGCAGGGACTCCCTGCGGGAACATAACCACCTTCCCGCTCTTGCCGCTCGCCATCGTGTCCATCGCCTGATCGAAGTCCGCCAGCGCAAAGCGGTGGGTCACCACGGGACTGAGGTCAACCAGCCCCCCCTCCAGCAGGTCGCGGACGGTATGCCAGGTCTGCCAGAGCCGGCGCCCGACGATCCCGCGCAGCGTGATCCCCTTGAAGACGACGTCGTTGGCCCAGTCCAGCTCGATCGGGTGGTGGGGGATCCCAAGCAGCGCCGCCTCGCCGCCGTCGCGCAGCGCGTGCAACCCCTGGCGAATCGCCGGTGCCGCCCCCGAGAACTCGAGCAGCACATCGACGCCTCCACCGGCGGTTCGATCCAGGACCGCAGCCTGAACGTCATCGCGGCTGGGGTTCAGCGCGAGGTCGGCGCCCAGGCGGCGCGCCAGGTCGAGGCGGTACTCGCTGATGTCGGTGGCGATTACAACGCGAGCACCCAGGGCGCAGACGACGGCAATCGCCATCAGGCCAACCGGACCGCAGCCGGTCACGAGAACGCGCCTGGCCCGCGTGTCCGCAGCCATCACTGTGTGAACGGCGTTGCCGAAGTTCTCCTGGAGCGCGGCGAGCTCCCAGGGCATATCGAGGGGATTCTTCCACGCGTTCGCGGCGGGGATGCAGGCATATTCCGCAAAGACACCGTCGGTATCCACCCCTAAAATCTTGGTGTTGCGGCAGATGTGCGCATTGCCGGTCGAGCACTGGTCGCAGATTCCGCACACGATGTGGCTCTCGGCCGAGACGAAATCACCCACCGCAACCGTGCTGACCCGCTCGCCGATGGCCACCACCTCACCGCACATCTCGTGGCCGACGATCAAGGGTGGATGAACGCGGCCGCTGGCCCACGTATCCCAGCGCCGGATGTGGAGATCGGTACCACAGATAGACGTGGCCCGTACCTGGACGAGGACATCATCCGGTCCGACGGTCGGGATGTCTGTCTCAACCCAGGCTAACCCCGGACCGGCCTCAGTTTTCATCACTGCATGCATCTTCGTCGGCATTCCACTACCCTTCTGCGCCCCTCTACGCTATCGAGCATAATCAATCTGCGAATCGCATTCGGCTTCCGCGCCCTGACCGTGTTTTACCCCGTAGCGACAGACCAACGGTCACCGGGCGGTGATCGATGGTGTCGGCCAGTTTCGCTGCGGAAGGGGCCATAAAAGTATTGTATCGACCTCCCCTCCAGTTGACGAATTCTCGATCCCACCGCTTGGCTGCCCCGCCAAGATGCGGTACGATTAGAGCATATGGCCTCATCAGCTTCTTCCGGCACAATTATCGACCTCCGCCGCGTCAGCCGCTGCTACGGGCAGGGCGAGAGCGAAGTCGTGGCCCTCGCTGACGCCTCGCTTGCCATCGACCAGGGTGAATTTGTGGCCGTGGTCGGCCCGAGCGGCAGTGGCAAGTCTACGCTCCTGAGCCTCATCAGCGGAATTGACCGTCCGACCAGCGGCGAGGTGTGGGTTACGGGCCGACGCATCGACGCCCTGACCGAGAACCAGTTGGCGCGGTGGCGCCGGCGCGCGGTTGGGATTGTCTTCCAGTTCTTCCAACTCCTGCCGACGCTCACCGCCCTCGAGAACGTCCTGCTCCCGATGGAAATCAGCGGCTTCGAGGCTGGCCCGGCACGTGAGCGCGCTCGGACACTGCTCGCTCAGGTGGGCCTCGCCGGCCGGGCCAGACACCTGCCGAGCGAGCTCGCAGGGGGCGAGCAACAGCGCGTCGCCATCGCGAGGGCGCTGGCGAACGACCCGCCACTCATTCTGGCCGACGAGCCGACGGGCAATCTCGACGAAGCGACCGGCTCAGAGATCTTCGAGTTACTGGCGATGATGCCAGCCCGTGGCAAGACGGTGGTGCTCGTCACCCATGATCAGGCCTTGGCCGCGCGGGCTGGGCGGATTGTCCCGATGCACAACGGCCGCATCGCGCCCGCCGGTGGGTGGCAACCCGACAGGTCCAGTTTGAGACCGAGCCTCAATGATCTGTCCACCTGGTAATACCAGCCATGCCAACGCCGACACTGAGCGACATCGCAGCCTTCCTCCTCTGGTACAGCCTGGCCTTTGCCACGCTGGGCCTGGCCGAGTGGCTCCACCGGCAGCGAGGCTGGTCCCCAGGAGCCACGCGTAAACTCATCCACATCACCGCCGGCTGCTCGATTTTTGTGATCCTGGGGCTATTCGATCATCCGAGCTTTGGTATAATACCGTTCGCCGGCTTTATCTTCTTCAATTATTGGTTCCGTCGCCGTCGCACATTCAAGGGAATGGATTCAGCCCAGGCCAGCTACGGGACCGTCTACTTCGCCCTCTCGATTACGATCCTGTTGGCCTGGCTCTGGCGCCGCAGCGCCAGCGATCGCTCCGCGCTGGCCGCCGCCGCCATCATGATTATGACCTGGGGCGACGCCGCGGCCGCATTGATCGGCCAACGGTTGGGGCAGCGCCGCGACAGGATCTGGGGCCAATCGCGCACGTTGGAGGGAAGTGCTACCATGCTCGCCGTCTCGCTGGTGGCCAGCACGTCTACCTTGAGCCTCTACGGCGACGTTGCCGTGCGGCCGGCGCTCGCGTGGAGCTTGACGGCGGCCGTCGTCGCGACCCTGGTCGAAGGTTTCTCTCCTCAGGGTCTGGACAATCTGACGGTCCCGCTGGTCACCGGGCTCGTGTTCGTATTTCTTGCAGGCTCATAACGCTTGGGCTTTCAAAACATCTTCTCAATTGTCACTCAAAGGAGAGTGATCCATGCTCCGTGACGCTTTCCTGACGCTCTCGCACAACACCGCTGTCCGCAATCTTGCAACCGGGCTGCCCCCCGCGCGTCGATTCTCCCGCCGATTCGTGGCCGGCGAGACCCTTGACGACGCAATCGCCGTCGTTCGAGCAATGAACCAGGCCGGCGTCCTTGCCACCCTCGACTACCTGGGCGAAAATGTCACCAATCCGGCGGCGGCTCGGGCCTATGCGGAGGAATATATTGGCATCCTTGACCGGATTCAGCGCGAGCAGGTCAAGAGCAACGTCTCGTTGAAGCTCACCGGGCTTGGCCTCGACCTGAGCACCGACCTGGCCTTCGAAAACGTGCGCCGGGTGGTCAGCATCGCCCGCACGCACGACAACTTTGTCCGCATCGATATGGAGTCCAGCGACTACACCGACCGCACGCTCGCCATCTACAGGCGACTTCGTGATGTAGGTTTTGACAATGTGGGCGTGGTGATTCAAGCCTATCTCTACCGGAGCGAGGCCGATATCAACGCCTTGATCCGGCGGGGCGGCGCGAATATTCGGCTGTGCAAAGGCGCCTATGACGAGCCGGAGTACCTGGCCTTCCCCCGGAAGGCCGACACGGATGCCAATTTCGTTCATCTGATGCAGCTCCTGCTGAGCCCCGAGGCCCGGCAGCAAGGCACCTACGCAGCCATCGCCACCCATGATGACGCCATGATCACAGCGACCCAGGCCTATGCCGCCGAGCAGGACCTCGACCGGCAGGCTTACGAGTTTCAGATGCTCCACGGGATTCGCACCAACGCCCAACTGGCCCTGGTGCGCGACGGCTACAAGATGCGCGTCTACGTCCCGTACGGAAGTCACTGGTATCCCTACTTTATGCGCCGTCTGGCAGAACGACCGGCCAACATGCTCTTCCTCCTCAGGAATCTCGTCCGGTAGTTCCTATGTCTTCCAGGCTCCCACCAGTTCCGCCTGGGCGAGGTCCTTTGGAGGCCTGGTTCGAGCGCGCGATCAACCGGCCGGCACGCGTGCGACTGGCGATCATTACTGCCTCGTTGGTACTCTATCTTCTGGCCATTGCGGTTCTGGAACCCGGTCCATTCATCTGGCTGAGCGCAAGCATCCCTGTTGCACTCACCGCGTTCCACTTTCCGATGTGGGGCGTCCTGGGCAGTTGGACTCTGACCTTCGTGCTGGCCCAGTTCACCTGGTGGCCTCTCCAGCGCCCGGCACCACGGCCCCTGGATGCCCAACTCCTGCTGATTTTTGCCTTCGTGCTGGTCAGTGGAACACTGATCAACGCGTTGAGCCGCTACACCCGGCACCAACGCGAGTTGCTCCACTCGCTGGAGTTGGTCCAGTTTACTTCAGCCGCCATCACGGGAATCCCCAACTTCCGGCCACTGGCTGAAGAACTTCTGGAACGCCTCGCCGGGCGGCTCGGCGCACGGCTTGCACTGCTGCTCCTGGTCGACGAGCGCACCGGCATCCTGCGAGCGGAGGTTGCATTCAACCCGTCGCCAGACTTGATCAAGCGGTTCGATGGACTCCAGGTCAGAATGAGTGACGTGGCGCCGCTGGCCCAGCTCGAGCAGCACCGGGTGCCCGTTGTAGCCGAGTCATCGCCAACCGATTGGTGGCAGCACCACACGCTTGGCCCGACCGGGGCCGGCATGCTCCTCGCCGTCCCCCTCCTGGGTGAGCACCGAACCATCGGTGCGATTGTGGTCTTCGGGACGCGGCGGACTCAATTCCGCAGTGACGAAATCACGATGGCGAGCACCGTCGCGAACCACCTGGCCATCGCACTCGAGACGGCCCGGCGGCACGCAGACACGCACCGCCAGGTCGTCACAGACTCGCTCACCGGGCTCTACAACCGTCGCTTTCTCGACGAACGGCTCCCGGAAGAGTGGGGGCGCGCCACTCGCCACCAGACCTCACTCTCGCTCATGATCCTCGACCTGGACCACTTCAAAACAGTCAATGATACGCACGGGCACCCGGCCGGCGACGAGATCCTCCGGCAATTCGCACGCGTTATCGAGCAGCAGACCCGTGCGATCGATCTCCGCACGCGTCACGGTGGCGAGGAGTTCGTCGTGATTCTCCCCCTCACCGACCGGGAGTCCGCCTACGTCGTGGCGGAGCGCCTGCGCCAGGCTGTGCAGCAGCACCGCTTCCAGGTGGGCGATCTCCAGTTGCGGCTGACCGTTAGTGTGGGCATCGCGACGAACGGTCCAGGCCTGCACAGTGCACAGCAACTCTTCCAGGCCGCCGATGATGCCCTCTACACCGCGAAGGCGTGGGGGCGCAATCGTGTCTGCATGGCCAAAACGGAGCCGGCCGGGCTGGCCGAGACCTGATGGGAGATGAAAAAGCCGAAAAGGGCTTTGCCGTTCCTTGGCGTGCTTCGTGTCTGGTGCTGGACCTACCGCTCCCCCCGCCCCGAACTTGACAAGGGCCAGTGGCTGTGCCACAATCGAACCCATAATTTGAAGTGCTCACATTGCGACGATGGAAACGAGTAAGCGCGGCTCGGCGCACCAGCGAGCCGGGGATGGTGAGAGCCCGGCGCGACTCCGCGACCGAAAATCCTTCCGGAGCAGCCGCCTGAATGCGCCCGTGCGGCGCGAGTAAGCCCGGCCGGGGTTCGCCGCCCGTTACCCACGGCGGGGGTGTCGATGCACCCCTCAAGAGTGGATCATCCTGCCGCAGTCAGGCAGCGATGATCAATGAGGGTGGTACCGCGAGCGAGCGCGCTCGTCCCTTGCCTGGGGCGAGCGTATTTTTGTTCGAGTACCGTTTCACGGAGTTCTTGCGACCATGACTGAGCTTCTCTACCAGACCGATAGCACTCTCCGAGAGTTCGACGCCACTGTCACCGCCGTGACAGACAAGGGCGTCGTGCTCGATCGGACCGCCTTCTACTCCGGCGGCGGCGGCCAGCCCGCCGACCACGGCAGCCTCGTCCAG
>DOUV01000517.1 GCA_003520455.1 Chloroflexota bacterium
CCAGCGGCCAGCCTGCATCGAGCAGACAGCCGAGAAACATATTGCCGGAGATGCCGGACGGCATATCGAGATAAGCGATCATAGTTGTTGTGGCGGGATGGACCCTCCCCCGCCCCTTGCCAGGGCGGGGAGGAGAGTGGTGCAACGACGTGCCTGCTGGTGAAGGCGACTCATCCCGTATCGGTGTCCAAGAACGACCCTCTCACCTTCCCGGCGGGGGGCCGGAGGGTGAGGTCCCACCGGCACTTCTTTCCAACTTGCGCCGCTGGAGGGGCGGGTTGGGGCCTTGTGCCGCCAGCCGAATCGCCTCGACCGGCGGGAGGTGGCGGCAGGCAAAGCCACCATTCGAAAGCCGCCCTTCCGAGGTCCGATCCTGGGACCTGTCCGCCTTTGAACTATGTTGGGAAGGGAGCGAGGGAGGAGGAGGAGGGGTCTGGACCTCGGCTCACTGCTCTACAAGTCCCCCTGAGTTCCCCGGTGTACTACGATCTCACTCTTGCACCGTTGATCGGAATCTCGTTCAGCCCCACCAGCGGCGCCTGGCGCTGGGCCTGGCTCAGGCTGCCGCTCTTGAAGCCGGCCAGGTCGAGGGTGACGAAGGTGTAGCCGACCTCGCGCAGGCGGGTGTTGAGCCTGGCGTGGTGCTCGACGACGAGTGGCATGTCTTCCGGGAGCACCTCGATGCGTGCGATCGGGCCGTGGTGACGGACGCGGAACTGGCGGAGTCCCAGGTCGTAGAGGGCGTCCTCGGCGGCCTCGATCTGGGCGAGCAACTCGCGGGTGATGGGGGTCCCGGTTGGCACGCGGCTGGAGAGGCAGGCCATAGCAGGCTTGTCCCAGACCGGTAGGTTGAGGGCGCGGGCAATCTCGCGGACCTCGGCTTTGGTGATCCCGGCCTCGAGCAGCGGCGAGCGAACGCCCTGCTCGCGGGCGGCGCGGATGCCGGGACGGTCGTCGTGGGCGGCGTCGTCGGCGTTGATCCCGTCGAGCACCGCGGCCCAGCCCTCGGTGCGGGCCAGCGCGGTCAGCTCAGTGTGCAGTTCGTGCTTGCAGAAGTAGCAGCGGTTGGCCGGGTTGGCGGCGTAGTTATCGTTCTCAATCTCGTTGGGCGTGACCAGGCGGTAGTGGGCGCCAATCCGCTCGGCCAGCTCGATGGCCGCGCGCATCTCGCGCGCGGGGTAGCTGGGTGAGACCCCGATGCACGCGAGGGCGCGCTCGCCCAGCTCGTGATGGGCGACGGCCATGACGAGGGCGCTATCAACTCCGCCAGAGTAGGCGATGAGGGCCGAACCGAGCGAGCGGATCAGGGCCTGCAAGCGCTCGAGTTTGGCGCGGGTCGGTGTGGCGAGCGGTCGGGCAGTATTCGTTGGAGCGCCCATGGTGTCTCCCCTCTGTCTCTCATCCCGTCGCGGGGCGGGGCTCTGCGGCAGTCCCGTGTCTGTGCGATTGGGTGTTGATCATGGCGGCGATGTAGCCGCCGCCGAAGCCGTTGTCGATGTTGACGACGGCGATGCCGCTGGCACAGGCGTTGAGCATGGTCAGGAGCGCGGCCAGGCCACCGAAGCTGGCGCCATAGCCGACGCTGGTAGGCACCGCAATCACGGGGCAACTGACCAGGCCGCCCACAACGCTGGGCAAGGCGCCCTCCATGCCAGCGACGGTGACGATCACGTTCGCGCATTGCAGTGCCGGCAGCCGCGCCAGGAGCCGGTGGAGGCCCGCAACGCCCACGTCGTAGTAGCGCTGAACCTCGTGGCCCATCAACTCGGCCGTGAGCGCTGCTTCCTCAGCCACGGGCACGTCGCTCGTGCCGGCCGCCAGTAGGACGATGCCGGGCCGGCGCGGCAGTCGGTCGCGCTCAAGCCAGAGGACCCCGGCGTCTGCATGGAAGTGAATCTCGGGCAGCACGGCGCGAACCGCCTCGGCGTGGGCCGGCGTGGCGCGCGTGCCGAGAACTCTTGGATTGTGCGCGGCGAGCCGCTCGAAGATTACCGCGGTCTGCTCGGGCGGCTTCCCGGCGCAGTAGACCACTTCGGGGAAGCCCTGCCGAACGGCGCGATGCGTATCGAGGGTCGCGAAACCGCCGACATCCTCGAATGGTAAGCGGCGCAGAACGCCCAGGGCCTCATTGACGGGCATCTCACCCGCGGCAACGGCCGCCAGCAGGCGCCGCAGATGGTGCTCATCCACAGGTTCTGACTCCATGTTCCACGAGCGCTCATGATGCTCAGCGGATGATCAGCAAAAACGAAGCCACAGGAGGATGCGCTGTGGCCCGGAGCAACGGTGCGTCTGAGCGGGATGATACTCAGTGGGTTGGGGACTGTCAACACGAGGGCAGAGACGCGGGCGACGTTCGTGGGCGGGTTGGTGGGTGATTGCCGGGCGGGGATGCGTGTTGCGTGATCCGCGATGACGCAAGAGGAGGCGGTTTCGCGTTCCGCGCAGCGGGCGCTTGCCGTCATGTTTCGCGCGGGAAGGGGAGCTATTCCCGCGGAAGGTGGAATCAGAGGGCTGCGACGCGGTGACTGCCGATGGCCGACAAATCTTTCGGCTGTCCTGGTCTCTCCTGCAAAATCGTCACCGGAGAGATCACGCCTGGGGCGACGCTGTCTCGACGGCGAGGACGTCGAAAAAGCGCAGGACGACCAGGTAGCGCTCGCGCGCCCAGGCGCGAGCGCTCGGGGTGTTGAAGCTGGCAAGGGTGCGAGAGAAGTGCTCGCGCCACCACATGGCTGTGGCGGCGAAGCTGGCGAGGTCCTCCCCCTGGGCGAGGCCGAAGCCGAAGCCGTGGAGCAGCCCGGTGGGCCCGATCTTGGCGAGTTTGTCGGCGTCCCAGAGGATGGCGGTCTCCAACGGCGCCAACGGCGGGGCGGCGACGAAGGGG
>DOUV01000871.1 GCA_003520455.1 Chloroflexota bacterium
AGACGGCCTGCTCGGCCCCGCGCGAGTGGGCCGTGACCGCCTGCGGCGGGCGGGACGGGCCGGTCAAGGGCAGCCAGTAGACCTGGGGGAGACCGGAGCGATCAGACGTAAAGAGCACTGCGCGGCCATCGGGGCTCCAGGCGGGCTGCCAATCGCGGGCCGAATCATCGGTCAGACGCGTCAGCTGGCCACTCACCAGCGAGACACGGTAGAGATCGATGTTGCCGTCGGCCTCGGCAGCGACGATCACCTCGTTCCCGTCGGGGCTCCAGGTGGGCTGGCTGACGTAGGTGTAGGTGTCTTCATCCAGGCCGGGGAGCGCGGCCAACGAACCGTTGATATCGCGGACGGCCACCCGCTCGCGGCCGTCCCGCGCGGCCGCAAAGGCCAACCGCTGGCGCCAGGCCGGCGCGTGGGCACCGAAATCACGGGCGAGGAGTGACTCTGCCTTCCCGTCCTGGGCCTGGCGCCACAGCGTGCCATCGCGGACGAGAATCAGGCTCCCCTCCGGTCCCCACGCCGGCTCGCGGGCTCCGTTTGCCACTCTTTGAAGCCCGCTGCCATCCGTACGCATGGTGTAGACCGCGTAGTCGCCACTGCGGTTGCTGGCGAAGGCCAGGATGCCCTCCGGCACAACGTCGATCGTCTGGGGCGGCGAGTCGGCGATGGCGCCATCCGGCGCGTAGAAGCGGACGAAGAGAAGGTGGCGGCCCGGCTCACCGGCTTTCCAGGGCAGCGTCACACTCCAGGCGCCAGCGGCAGGCGCCGGATTCAGCGTGGCCGATCCCGGCGCACCATCCACCCAAAGCTCCGCGCGCAACACCCGGCCGCTACTGGCCACCGCCGTGAGCAGCAGGTCCTGGCCGGTGAGGACCACGGCTCGCCCCTCAGGCAGAACCAGGGCAGCCGTGACGGCGCGAGGCTGGAGCCAGGACCAGGCCACCGCCCCCGCCAGCACGAGGGTCAGCAGCAACAGCAGAACAGAGCTGAGAACACGACGCATGCGACGATTCCCCCGACCGGCCAGCGTGATTGCTGGTCAGGGCCCAACGAGGCTGGCCGCGTCGAGATCGAGGATGAATTCACGGTTGACCGTAGCCCACTTCTTCCAGGCCCGAATAAAGAGCGTGAGTGCCCCACCGGGCGGGGCCTGGACCGTCGTCCGGTAGCGAGTGTACGCTCCCGGGCTCGAGCGCGGATAGATGGTGTCCCACGGCACCTCTTGCCAGTTCTGAACGGCGCGCCAGTCCTGACCGCCGTCGAGGGTAAAGCCCCACTGCACCCGGTAGGCATAGTTGGCAATGTCGGAATCTCCCTCACGCGCCCGGAGCAGCCCCCGCAGTGAGATCTCGTAGGTCGCCCCGGGCGTCAGGCCGCCAATCGTCTGGAAGATGCCGGCGTAGCGATCGGGGTCGCTGGCGGCCTGGCCCTCGGTGCTAATGGCGATGGTCTGGGCGCTCTGGCCGTCATAGATGGCCGCGGGCCAGGTCTCCGCCCCGAAGCGATAGCCGGCCCGGCCGCCATTGTCGAAGGGCAGCCACCCACCGGCCGTTCCTCCGGCCTGAAAGCCCCCTTCGAAGCCGCCATTCTGCACGTGCTCGCGCACATCCACAACCCCAACGATCGCTTTGGCGGTTGCCTGCTCACCAAACGCATCGCGCGCCACGGCGACCAGGGTATGCTGGCCGGACGAGACCGGTTGCCATCTGAATGCGACCTCGACCTCGGCCTGTCCGTTCGCATCCTGGCTGGAGACCAGTGTTCCGTCGGAGTAGAGTTCGATGCGGACCAGGCCCGCCTGACCCTTCGCGCGGACCGGCACGACAACCAGGCGGCCAACGCCCGGCGAGGGAGGGGCGGTCATTACAATTTCGGGCGCCCGCGCGGTCGCCGGCTGCGTTCCAACCAGGCTAATGGTATCGAGGTTCAGGTCCAACTCGCGCCCGACAGTACCCCACTTCTTCCGCGCTCGAATGAAAAGGGTGATTGTATCGCCAGGCGCCACGAGGGAGGCGCGATAGGAGAGAAAGGTGCCGGGGCTCAGCCGGGAATAGACCGTACTCCACGGCGTCTCCTGCCAGTTGGCCACGCTCTGCCAATTGGAATTGTTGCCAGCAGTATACCCCCACTCCACGCTGTAGCTCCAATTGGCGCGGTCGGAATCACCTTCCAGCACGCGCATCATCCCACGGAGGGCGAACTGGTAGGTTGCGCCGGGGACCAACCCCCTCACGATCTGGTAGATGCCGGCATAGCGGTCGGCATCGCTCGCGACCATGCCCCTTGTGTTGATTTCGATCAACTGCGAGCTAGCGCCCTCGTAGACCACGGGTGTCCAGGCATCTCGATACCACCCGTACCGCGCCGCGCCGCCATTATCGAAGCCATTCCACCCCACCCCAACGCCGTCTGGGCCAAAGCGCTGCTCGAACGATCCGTTGGTGATCCGCTCACTGGTCTCCGTGCCGATGACGCCCCGCGCCAGACCGAACCACACCACAGAGAGTGCGATCAGGGCGGCGACGAGCACAACCAGAAGCCATCGGCACGCTCTTCTCGGGCACATCGTGGCCATACTTCCCTCGATACGACCTGCAAGACAGTGGTAAGGAGCAGTGGACCGTGAACGCCCCCCTGATCGGCCGCGCGGCGCACCGCGAGCGGCACGCGAGCGCATTCGTCACGGGGAGTCCGCAGTCGGAACGGGGGAGCCGCGCTACTCCTGCCAGAACACCGGTCAAGGCGTCACCGGGGACGCGTGATCGGAGACTTCCGAACGCTTCCGAGACTTCAGAAGTCTGACGCTAGTAATTAAAACGCATTGTATTCAACCTCTCTTCCACAATTCAACTGAAGTTCGCAGTCATTTGCCCATTATTGAAAAAACTGTCATCCTTGGCAGGGAATAAGTGAACACCCTGTTACACTCTGCATGCCAGCGATCGGGGCAACAAAAAAGCCCGCCGGTGCGGGCTTTCCACTGATCTGGTCTTCTCAGCGCCGAAATCGAGTCATCATCCCCCCAACGGCACTCCGGGCCATCAAAAAGCCGGTGACACAGAGGATAAATCCAAAGATAGCGAACCAGAGAATGGTGAGCCCTTGGATCACCTCGGTGACGCCGGTTGCCGCCAGAAACGCAACCACCATCAGCACCACGCCAAAGATGAAGAGTATGAGGCCCATAAGGTCTTCAATCGCCACAGAACCCTTCTCCCTTTCGAAACGCCCAGATCGGCCGGGGCCGCTCGGATCGAACGGACAGGCGAGTCAGCAGGAACAAGAAGCATTATAGCATGCGCGTCATCGACCAGCAATCAGCTTGCCAGCGATCCAGGCGGCGACTATGATCGAGCGAGACGAAGGAGGACGACCGTGAACATTCGCTCAATTACGCTCTTCGCCCCGTGGACGATCCTGCCCTCAGCCGACGACCTGGCGCCGTACGTCGCGCTGGCGACCGCCGCTCGCACCAGCCTTATGGAGGCCGGGATCACCGTCCAGATGGTGCGGCTGGCCTTGCCGCCCTGGTCAGCGCGACCCGGCCCGACCGATGCCGGCAGCCTGATCGCCTTCGCCCGGCAACTGGAAGCGCTCACCGGACCAGCCGGGATCGACTATGTCTCGCTCGGGCCGGTCGATGTGGCCGCGCCCGGGAGCGACCTCGAGCCGCTCCTGGCCATTCCGGCCCTGCTGGACGCCACCAAGACCGTTTTTGCTGCCGCCCAGATCGCCACACCCACCCATGGCATCAACCTCGATGCCGCCACGGCGGCGGCCAGGGTCATCCAGGGCAACACAGCGATCGAACCGAATGGCCTCGGCAACCTGCGCTTTGCTATTCTGGCCAACGTCCCGCCGGGCAGCCCCTTTTTCCCCGCGGCCTACACCGACCCGGCCTGGTCTCGGCCGGCGTTGGCCCTGGCGCTCGAGAGCGCCGACCTGGCCGTGGAAGCCTACAGTGGCGCGGCCTCGCTTCAGGTGGCCACGGCCGAACTGCGCGCGCGATTGGAGGCCGCGGCCGCCACCCTGGTCGCCGCCGTGGCGCCGGTGGCCGAGACGCACTCGGCCGACTTCCTGGGTCTGGACTTCTCACTGGCCCCGTTTCCGGCCCCGGCCGCCAGCGCCGCCGGAGCCCTCGAAGCGCTCGGCGCTCTGCCATTTGGTGCCGCCGGCACGCTGTTGGCGGCCGCCGTCACGACTCAGGCGGTCCAGAGCGCCAACTACCCTCGCTGCGGCTTCAGCGGGCTGATGTTGCCGGTGCTCGAAGATTCGACCCTGGCGGCCCGCTCGGCGAGCGGGAGCTACGACCTCCACTCGCTGTTGCTCTTCAGCGCCGTCTGTGGCACCGGCCTCGACACGATCCCTCTGCCGGGGACGGTGAGCCGCGCCGCCCTGGCAGCAATCCTCCTCGACGTCGCCGCCCTGGCGCTGCGCCTTGCCAAGCCACTGACTGCGCGCCTCATGCCAATTCCCGGGAAGCAGGCCGGCGACCTCACGACCTTCGACTTTCCCTACTTCGCCAACAGCACCGTCCTTGGTGTGCTGGCCCCGCCCGGCGGGGCCCTGCTCGCCGGGGGGCAGGTGCCAATCATCCGGCTCGCCGAGCGCGGCCTGACAGAAGATGATGAAGGATGAAGGTGTTGGGGCTTGCCCTCAGGCGAACGGCGAGAACGACGGGGAACGGCGACCTTGAAGAAGCCCAGGCCTCGGGCGGTTCACCTCCCCTCCGGCCCCAGCCGCCAGATGGTGCCGGTTCCCGCGATGGAGAGGGCGCCGTCCGGGCCCTCGATGACATCGGTGCGGCAATCGTCGAAGAGCCGGCGCTCGTTGGAACCGTCATGCTCGAGCTGCCGGAGTTGGCCGTCGTTCCAATTGCAGAAGAAGAGATCGCCATCCGCCCCGGGGAGTGCCGTGCCGCGGTAGATGGTTAGCCCCGTTGGGGCGACGGTCTGCTTCATGACCCAGATCGGATCCACGAAGTCGCTCCGTCCAGCCACGCCTGTGACCACCGGCCAGCCATAGTTCGTGCCGCGCTCGATCCGGTCGACTTCGTCGTTCTCGCTGGGACCATTCTCCGTCACGAATAACTCACCGGTCTTGCGGTCGAAGGCCAGGCCAAAGGGGTTGCGCAAGCCGATGGCCCACACCGGGTTCCCCACACCGAAGGGACCGTCGTCGGGCACGGAGCCGTCGTCGTTGTAGCGCAGCACGTTGCCGGCCAGATCATCGCTCCGCTGCGCCAGAGCGCTCTGCTGGGTGTCGCCGACGGTGGCGTAGAGCTTCCCATCAGGGCCGAAGGCGATCCGGCCGCCATTGTGACAGCACGCCGGGCCAACCGGCAGATTGTCTACCACAATCTCCGGCTCACCCACGGTTTGGCCATCGGCCTCGCGGAAGCGCGCGATGACCTGCTTGACCGGCCGCCCATTCGCGTCTGGCACCGAGTAGAAGACGTAGACCAGGTGGTTTGCCTCGAATTGCGGGTGGAGCGCCAACCCCAGCAGACCGTGCTCAGAGTAGCCGGGCGGGTGGGCCACCCGGAATTGGGCCACCGGCTCGGCCTGCACCTCACCGCTCGGCGAGATGACCCGCACGCGGCCGGTCACCAACTCGGCTACGAAGAGGCGGCCGTCCGGCGCCCAGGCCAGGGCAACCGGCTGATCCAATCCCCTGGCAAAAGCCGTGACGGGCAATTGTGTAAGATCGGTCGAGCCGGCCGGCGCGGTGGTGGCTGTGGCAGGTGGGGTGGCTGTTG
>DOUV01000811.1 GCA_003520455.1 Chloroflexota bacterium
GCGCAAGAGCGACTTAAGAATGATTGCAATTGTGCGCGAACGTCTATCATCCAGTCGGCTTCAGCCGACTTTGGCTATCAGCCCTGGAATTCATTCCGGGGCGGCCGGGCGGTTGCTCCGGGCATACGCCCGGTGTGTCAGATTCATTTGGAAAGGCGCAAAAACCGCGGCTGGGGGCCTGCGGCCGGGCGGGCCCCTCTGGGCACGCTGGGGGTCGGATGAATGTGGAAAGGTACAACAGCGCGCTTCCGACCGCTCAAGCAGTTCCTACCAACCATGGTCCCACCCGCGCAACGACGCCTTGACCGATGTTCCAGGCAGGTGAGTGGCGATAGTGTAGGCGAGAAGCTGAGCCCTTCCTCCTCACGCCGCCAGCGGCCAATCCTCGTAGTTGGCCTCAGCCTGCTGCATCAGGCGCTTGAGCATGAACTGGAACTGCTCGCCCTTCAGACGACGGCGGCGCAGCACGCGGCTGACCGCACTCTGTACGCTGGCATAGACGTCGCGCCGGTGGGCCTTGGTCCAATCTACCTTGACGTTGTCGCGGACCGCCACCACGACTTCCCGTACCAACCCCGCAATCCACTCGTTGTCCGTGGGGATCCCGTCCGGGGCGCCGTGGGCGACCACGTCGTAGAAGGCCAGCTCCTCGTCGTTCAGCCCCAATTCGGCCTTGCGTCGCGCGTCCTCCAGTTGCTTCCGGCGCATCTCCACCATGGTCGCCACGACGTCGGCTGCCTGGATCGACCCGTTGTTGTAGCGCGCGATGGCCTCATCCAGCATCTGTTTGAAGGAGCGGTAGCGAGCCACGTTTTGACGCCGCCGGGCCTCCAGATCGTCCTGCATCAGTCTCGCGAGCAACCTCACTTGCAGGTCCTGATTCTCCTGCTGCTTGAATCCGGCCAGGAACTGATCGTCCAGGATGGAGATGTCGGGCCTGTCCAGCCCGGCCACCGCGAAAATATCCACCGCCGGCTGGGCCGTGATGCTCTCATCCAGCAGGTCACGGACGGCACGATCAAGATCCTCAACACTCTGGCGCGCAGTGGGCGAGAGCTTGCGGAGCTGTTTGCGAATCATCTGGTAGAAGGCGACCTCGTCGAAGTGCGGGCGACACTCCGGGAGGTGGCTGACCAGGCTAAAGGCCTTGGAGAGGCGGTGTTCGTCGGCCAGGAAATCCTCGCGCAGCGCTTCATCGGCGGCCAGGGTGCCGTAGCAGCGGTTGCACACATCCTCGAGTTCGGTGGCTGAGAGATCGCGCCAGCGGGCGTAGGGCTGGTTGGAAGGCAGGTTGGAGGCGGTGGCCTGCAACTGGAGAAAGAAGTAGTGCACCGCCTGCTCGATCAGATCCTCCGTGAGGTTGCCGCGGCCACCGCCGGCCGTATACTTGCGGGTGGCCGCTTTCAACTCGTCTCCGATCCCGATGAAGTCCACGATCAACCCACCGGGCTTGTCGCGGAAGATGCGGTTGACCCGGGCGATGGCCTGCATCAGAGTGTGGCCCTTCATCGGCTTGTCCACGTAGAGGGTATTCGCCGACGGAGCATCGAAGCCGGTCAGCCACATGTCGCGGACGATGACGATCTTGAGCGGATCGTCTGGGTCCACGAATCGCGCCTTGATCTCCTCCCGCTTCTGCCTGGTCGTGATGTGGCCGGCCTCGCTCCACGCCTTTGGGTCTTTGGTGATGTCGCCCGTCATTACGACCCGCACCTCGGGGCAGTTGGGCAGAGCCGTCAGCGCATCGTAGAGGGCTACACAGTTGCGGCGGCTCATGCAGACGACCATCGCCTTGCCCTGCAAGGCCTGCTGGCGCCGGTTGAAGTGCTCCAGGAGGTCCTGGGCCAGCACGGCCAGCCGCTCCCGCGTCCCGGCCGCGCGCTCTACCGCCGCCCACTTCGCTTTGGCCTGTTCCAACTCGCCTGCTTCGAGGGCAACCTCTTGCTCCTCCGTGATCTCTTCCAAATCGGCATCGATCTGCTCATTGGCCAGGTCGAGTGGAATGTGGCGCCGCTCGTAGAAGAGGCCCACCACAGCCCTGTCCTCTTTGGCCTGCTGCATGTCGTAGACATGGATGTAGTCGCCGAAGAGTTGGACCGTGTTGGCGTCCTGCTTGTCGATCGGCGTGCCGGTGAAGCCCAGGAACGAGGCGTTGGGCAGTGCCTGCCGCAGGAAGGCCGCAAAGCCCTCGAGCAACCCGTACTGGCTACGATGGGCCTCATCGGCGATCACCAGAATATTGCGTCGCTCTGAGAGCACCGGGTGGCGGCGCTCGCCCTCACGCAGTCGGAACTTCTCGATCGTCGAGCACACCACCTCACCGCCCTCGGTCTGCACCAGCGTGCGAAGGTCGTCCACGGTGTCCGCCTGGTGGACCGTGCCGACCACCTCGCGGGCCGCAACGAGGTTCTCGTGGAGTTGATTATCCAGGTCCGTCCGGTCGACCTGAAGCACGACCGAGGGGTTCAGACCCGGCCAGCGGCGCAGAATACCGATCAGGAAGACCATCTCCAGGCTCTTGCCGGAGCCCTGGGTGTGCCAGATGACACCGGCGCGCCTCTCCGACCGCGAAGCGCACGGCGAAGAATTGGTGGTAGCGGGCACCCTTCTTGGTGATCTTGTCGTTGACCACCTCGTGGACGATGAAATTGCGCACGTAATCCAGCAGCCGCGCTTTGGGGAAGAGACCTTCGATCAGGGTCTTCATGCTTCCAGTGGTGTTCGGCTCGACCTCGCGCCCGTCGATGGACTTCCAGGGGGAGAACCACTCGAAGCCGGCGCTGTTCATGCCGTGGAGAGTGGTGTTGCCGTCGGAGATGACGCAGAAGGCGTTGAAGTTGAAGAGTTGCGGAATGTCGACGGTGTAGTGGCCGAGCTGGTTGTAGGCGCCGCCGACGTCGGCGTACTCGTCCCAGGGGCTCTTCAGCTCGAAGACCACCAGCGGCAGCCCGTTGACGTAGACGATCAGGTCGGGGCGGCGGCTGTTGCCCGTCCCCCCCGCCGCGCCCTGGATTGGAAGCTGGCTAACGACCAGAAAGTCATTGCGGTCGGGCTGCTCGAAGTCGATGAACTCAACGTGCTCGAACCGCTCTTCACCGCCCTGCTCGTAGCGCAGGATGTGGCCCTGCCGCAGCAAGCCTTGGAAGGCCATATTGCGCCGGTCAAGGGTCACGCCCTCGGGGGCGCTGGCCACCTGGATGGCCTGCTCGACGGCTTCGGCCGGCAGGTGGGGATAGCGCCGCCTCAGGTGGTCGCGCAGCAGGTCAGGCAGCACGACGCTGTGCAGCGGCCGGTCAAGGTCATTGCCGCGCTGGTGGCGGTAGCCCAGGCGTACCAGCCGCTCGATGGTGGCGGTTTCGAAATGGGATTCCGTGGGGCGGTTGGGCATGAGCAGACCCTCCAAGTGCCGACAGTTCCAAACCGGTCGATCGCCAGCGAGTAAACCCGCCCGCTCAGAGCGAGCGATCCAACGAATACGAGTCGGCTTCAGCCGCCTTAAGCTATGAGCCTCGGAATTTTGCAAGTTTCCACTTTAACCTGACAATCGCTGTCCGGAACCGGGCGATTGAAATCGCGGCTGGGGGCCGCTGGCCGGGCGTGCCCCGCCGGGCATGCTGTTTGTTGGATTAATTTGGAAAGGCGCAATATTCCGAGGCAGCGGCCAACGCCAGAGCGACCAAACGAGCATCAGTCGGCTTCAGCCGCCTTAAGCTATGAGCCTCGGAACAAATTCCGAGGCAGCGGCCGATTGAAGCTATGAGCCTCGAAATTCATTCCGCGCCTTCCGAGCCGAATTCATTCCGCGGCTTCCGCAAAACAGGACCATCATCCTCATCCGTGTACCGCTCCAACGCAGGAATGATAGTTCCATCCCGATGGTGCACCTTTTGATGAAGGACATACGAGATTCCTTGATCGACTTGTGTTTCACTGAAAGAGAAGACACCATACCCGCGCTGCCAGCCAAACCGCGTTTCGCCCCTGCTGGGGCTGTGGTTCATGTGGTCAGAGCTACTTCCCTTGATGTTTTTCACAAAGTCGGCAATCAAGAGGCTCGGCGGAATCGAGACGACCAGATGGATGTGATCATCAATCCCGCCGATGGCATGGGTGATACAGCCGAGCGCATCCGCCTTCCCGATGATGTACCCATACAGCCGCGGCTCAATCTCAGCCTCGATGAGAGGGAAGCGATTTTTGGTCGCCCAGACGATGTGGTAATAGAGCCGCCAGAGTGGCATAATCGCTCCTTTTGTCGTCCCCCATGAGCAACGGTTCAGACTCGCCCCGCGGGAGAGCTTCGGCGAAGAAACTTCCTCAACCGGCTTCCTGCTTCAAGCGCAGCCGACCCGCCACACACACATCACACCGCTTGAGCAACCACCCCCTCCGCCACCTCCACCGAAATCTCCCCCGAGAGCAGCTTCGGCAGCAGGTAGTCGCGGGTAGCGGCGAGAGTGCGCGATTCGTTCTGGCGAGTCAGGATCATCTGAAAGATGGGGTTGATTTGCGTCTCGAAACGGGAGAGAATAGGTTCCGGTGGCAACAGAACTCTCGACGTTTTGAAGGTGTCGGTCGTAATCGTGTTGAAAACCGAGCCATGTGCTGCACGAACCAGTCCTTCGATTATGTGTCTCATCTGACAATACAGGGTGAAGTGGCAGCCGGCGCGTGAGCGTAGCGCGTAGCAGGTTTGATTCATCGCCATATCGGTTCCGAACAGCACAAGCCGACCGGTGGTTGCCCCCCTCGCGACGACCACCGTGGAAAAGGCGTCAATCATTTTGGTCGAGCTATTGCTGAACCCGAGAGGCGTGATGCTGCGTTCGGTCAAAAGCAAGAAAGACTCTCCGCATTGGGAAACGTCCTTTGCGCTTGACCACAAAATACGCCCTCCCCAGTAATCCGGATTGGAGGTTTTCGGAGTCCCGCCACTCAGAAGTTCTGCCTGTTCCAGAACCGATCCAACCCGCCACCCCTTCGGAATCAACCCCACCGCACTCTCCACGAACTCGCCATCCTGAAACGGCCCAAAGTCCACGAACCAATGCTTGTACAGCGCCTGCGCCATCGCCTCCAGCACGCGGTTGATGCGCCGGTTGACCTCGATCTTGTCGTCGAGCGCGCCGAGGATCTCCGCGATGCGGCGCTGGATGGGCAGAGGGGGCCACAACACCTCTATTGGATGAACATGATTTCGGTTGAGGGTTGGATTCGCCGAACCGACATCAAGATGTGATAGCTTTAGCGACTTGAAAAAGTAATACGCGAACTTGGGATCGTTCCCGTGAAAATCCTTAACCCATAGAGTTGTATCATGTGGCCAGTAGTTTCCTTCAAGGTAAAAGACCGTTCCAAGCGTTCCCTTACGACCAAGAACCACACCAGGCCCGGGAACTGCGTAAGTGTCATGATAACTTGAAATTCCACTAGACGAGACTACAGGCACCTTACCCGGTCTTTGCTCTTTCTTCGTAATGTCAAAGCCGCGTTGTAATGTAACTTCGCTACCTATCGTTGTGCGACGCCATTCAGCCGCCATAATTAAGATGCTCCAAATCCTCCAATATCCGCGCCCTCAACCGATCCGACTCCTCAAACAACCCGCGCAACTCCTCAATCAGCCGAGGCATCTTCTCCTCGAAGGGCTCGTCGTCATCGTCCTCGACCTGCGTGCCGACGTAGATGCCGGGGGTCAGCTTGTAGTCGTGGGCCCGCACCTGCTCCAGCGCGGCGATCTTGCAGAAGCCGGGCACGTCCTTTCGCTCGTTTCGTGATTCCTCCTCGGGCGTGTCCCCCTCGGTGCGGTAGTGGTGGTAGACACTCGCAATCCTGTGGATCTCGTCGTCGGTCAGGGCGCGCTGGCGGCGGGAGACCATCTCGCCCATCTGGCGGGCGTCGATGAAGAGGATCTCGTCCAGGCGGCGGCGGTAGCCGTGGGTGCCGCCGCGGTTCTTGCTCAGGAACCAGAGGGTGCAGGGAATCCCGGTGCCGAAGAAGAGCTTGTCGGGCAACTGAACGATGCAATCGACGAAGCCTTCCTCCACCAGCACCTCGCGGGTGCGCCGTTCCTCGCTCACGTTGCTGGTCATCGCCCCATTGGCCATAACGTAGCCGGCCGTGCCCCCATCGGCCAGGTGGTAGAGGAAGTGCATCATCCACATGTAGTTGGCGTTGCTGTAGGTCACCTGGCCGCGCCGGTAGCCGATCTGCAGGCGCGCGTCCTGAGGATCGAGCTTGCCGGCGTCCCAACCGCGCATGTTGAAGGGCGGATTGGTGATGACATAGTCGGCGCGCAGGTCGGGGTGGGCATCGTTGAGCAGCGAGTTGCCCAGGCGGATGTCGCCGTCCAGGCCGTGCAGGATCAGATTCATGCGGCAGAGGCGCAGGGTCGTCTCGATGCGCTCCTGGCCGTAGAAGGAGAGGCTGTGGCTGCCGTAGGTGAAGCGCGCCGACTGCACGAACATACCCCCCGAGCCGGCCGCGGGGTCGAAGACCTTGCCCTCGGTGGGCTGCAGCATTTCCACCAGCAGGCGCACGATCGAGGAGGGGGTGAAGAACTCGCCGCCCCGGTTGCCCTCGGTGCTGGCAAAGTTGGAGATAAAGTACTCGTAGGTGCGGCCGAGCAGGTCGGCGCCGTTCTTGCGGGCGAAGACGTCCTTCGAGAAGAGGCTGATCAGCCCGGCGACCTGGTCGGGCTCCAGGTTGCTGGCGGCGTAGATGCGCGGCAGAACACCGGCCAGCTTGGGGTGGCGCTCCTCCAGCAGGCGCATGGCGTTGTCCAGCTTCAGCTTGATGTCGCCGGCCCGGGCGTGGCGGCGCAGGTAGGCCCACGAGGCCTCTTCCGGCACCACGAAGATGTTCTCTTTCTGG
Organism: Chloroflexota bacterium; assembly: GCA_003520455.1. The sequence goes on from DOUV01000811.1 coordinate 6,874, forward strand.
TACTCGATGGGATCCGCCAGGATCTCGGCGTCGATCTCCGGATCGCCGGTGTAGTAGTCGCTGGCTGATTCCTGCAGCGCCAGCCGCAACTGCTCGTAACGCTGCTCGTAGCGCAGGGAGAGATAGCGCAGGAAGAGCAGCGGCAGAACGTAGTGCTTGTAGTCGGCGGGCGCCACGGTGCCGCGCAACCTGACGGCCGCGTCCCACAGTTCCCCCTCAAAATTGATGTCAGGTTCAGCGGCCGTTGACGCCGGGCCGTCCTCGGACGGCCCGAGGGGGAGGAGCGGTTGTGCCGGTGACGCGGCCGGTGGGGACTCGGAGGTCAGATTGATCTTCTTGAACGTGGGCATTGTTCGTCTTCTACGGTGCCTTCCTGATTGCTATGGGGTTACGGCGAAGAGTAGACCCGGGGGGTTTCAATCCCGGGCGGTAAGCCGGCCAAAGCGAGCCCAAACGCCAGCTTTTGCAAGTTTCCAATTGAACCTGACCATCGCTGTCGGGAGCTGGGCGATTGCCTGTCCTGGCCGGACAGGCCAGGGAAATCGCGGCTGGGGGCCGGCGGCCGGGCGGGCCCCTCCGGGCACG
>DOUV01000210.1 GCA_003520455.1 Chloroflexota bacterium
TCCGCCTGCTGGCCGAGGGCTCGCCCGCCGACCTGCTGCTCCAGCACCTCCAGGCCGGCGAGCCCACCGACGACGCGACCCTGCGCAAGAACCTGCCCTTTCCCAGTGAGAGCGCTGAGGCCGCCCTGGCCCAACTGCTCGAGGAGGGGCGCGCGCGCCGCCTGGCCGATGGCAGCCTGCTTTCAGCGACTGGCTGGACCCGGCTGACCACCGAGATGGCCACCGCCCTGGCCGACTACCATCGCGAGTTCCCCCTGCGGCTGGGGATGCCGCGCGAGGAGTTGGCCAGCCGCCTCAACCTCAAGCCCAAACCCTTCGCCGCGCTATTGGCTGCCGCCGAGGCGGAGGGCCTGGTGGTTGAGTCCGGGGGCGTGGTGCGGCTGCCCGAGTACGAGGTGCACCTCAGCCGAGACCAGGAAGACCAGGTCCGCGCGCTGCTGGCCCAATTCGAGGCCGCCCCCTACACACCACCCAACGCCGGCGACGCCGCACGCACCGTTGGCGACGAGCTCCTCAGCCTGCTCATCGCGCGCGGTGACCTGATTCGGGTCAGCCCGGAGGTACTCTTGACACCGGCCGTCTACGACGAGATGAGCACCTTCGTCGTCGAGCACATCACGGCTCACGGCGGCATCGTCGCTGGCGAGCTCCGCGATCGTTTCGACACCAGCCGCAAATACGCCATCGCCCTCTTGGAGCATCTGGACAACAAGCGCGTGACCCGCCGCATCGGCGACAAGCGGATTTTGCGCTAGCGCGCGTTTGTGGTAAGAGTTTCCCTCAAAGTGGAATCGTGTGCGAAGACCGGCCGCGACGGGCGTCGGAACGTGCTTCGCACCTTCATCCCGTTCTCCCTATGCACTGGATTCCAGCAGGAGCGAAGAATTCTACTCCCTGATCATTGGCCGTTCACGAGACTGTGTAAAGGCCCCCAGCGCGATCACTCACCCCCGGTCCGGCAAGCCTGGTAGACGCGCCTGGTTCTTTCGGACCAGACCGATGTCGCGTGCACACGGAATGCATTCATACCGGCGTATGATCTCGGCAGAATCTCCACCCTCTCGCTAACATCTGAATCCGCGGACGAGGAGGCCCCGTGCTATCGCCGGTGGGCCGTCGTCCAGCGCACTCGAACCGGGCACGTGGAGCCACCGTGAACCCCTCGGACGGCCGGCACCTGCTTGCGCACCTGCGAGTACGGAGCGCTGGGTGGGCCAGGACGTTACTCTCGCCTCCCCACACACACCATCTCAATGGCCGTCTGTGTGCGCCAACTGTTCTCAGCCTGGGGTTTTTCGATCCGAAGCTCCCCGCTTCAACTCCCAAATTCCATACCCAGCGTATGCAAAGGAGGAGACAAGCATGCGGCGAATTTGGACAATCGGATTGCTGGTTGCACTGGCGATGCTCGGGAAAGCCTATACCCCGGCGCTCGCCCAGGAATCACAACAACGGAACGCCCCGCTCAAATTGACTCTCTCGACCCATTACCCTGATCAAATGGCACAAGTCGGCGAGACCGTCACCTTCGACCTGACTGTGCGCGCGCCCGACCCCCAGGTCGTTCACCTCGAGATGCGCGAGGTCCCGGCAGGCTGGACGCCGACCTTTACAGGTGAGGGCCGCGTCATTGAGTCGGTGTACGTCGAGCCTGACCACGATGGCTCCGTGAGCCTGAAGCTCGAGCCGCCCAAGGATGTTGCGCCGGGGAGCTATCGCTTCGTGGTGGTCGCCCGCGGGAATGGAACCGAGACCGAACTGCCCATCGGGCTGACCATCAAAGACAAGCTGCCATCGAAACTCGCCTTCGATGCGGAACTGCCCACCCTCAAGGGCACGCCGACCACGACGTTCCGCTACAATACCACCTTGAAGAACGAGGGCGACGAGCCACTCACCATCAATCTGGCGGCGGATGCGCCCCAGGGCTTCCAGGTGAACTTCTCGTTGAGTGGTCAGGACGTCACCAGCTTCCCGCTCAATGCCAATGAAACCAAGCGCCTCACTGTCGAAGTCGTGCCGCCTCCCCAGACGCCCGCCGGTCAGTACCAGGTCGCCGTGTCGGCGAACGGAAGCGAGGCTCAGCAGCAACTCGTCCTCACCGCCGACGTGACCGGTCAACCGGATCTCTCCGTCACGACCCCGGACGAACGTCTCTCGGGGCAGGCCTACGCGGGGCGGGTGACACCGTTCAAAGTAGTCGTGCGGAACAGCGGGAGCGCCGCGGCGCGCGACGTGAAGTTGAGCGCCTCCCCGCCCAGCGGCTGGTCGATCAGCTTCCAGCCGGAGCAGATCACGGAGATTCCTCCGGGCCAACAGGTCGAGGCCACCGCCAATGTCCACCCGGCCGAGCAGGCGATCGCGGGCGACTATATGGTCACCGTCCGCGCCCAACCGGGTGAGGGCGCCTCGAAGTCGATGGACCTGCGGATCACCGTGCTGACCTCGACGCTGTGGGGCGTGGTTGGCCTGGCTCTGATTGCGATCGCCGTTGGCGCCGTAGGCGTCGCCGTCGTCCGCTTCGGCCGCCGATGAGGGGGCGGGAGGAACGTGATGGACGATCTGGTGATCGAAACACAGAACCTGACCAAACACTACGACGAGTTCGTTGCCGTGGACGGGCTGAACCTGTCCGTGCGGCAGGGCGAGGTCTTTGGCCTGCTTGGCCCCAACGGCTCGGGAAAAACCACGACCATCTTGATGCTCCTGGGACTCACCGAGCCAACGGCGGGTAGCGTCCGCGTGTTGAGCTTCGACCCGGTGCGCCAGCCGCTCAGCGTCAAAGCACGCGTCGGGTACCTCCCCGATCAGGTTGGGTTTTATGACGAGTTGACCGCCCGCGAGAACCTGGTGTATATCACCAGGCTGAACGGCCTGCGGCGCGACGAAGCCCACCGGCGCATCGATAACGAGCTGGCCCGGGTGGGCTTGAGCGAGGTCGCCGACAAACAGGTGGCAACCTTCTCCCACGGCATGCGCCAGCGACTCGGGGTGGCGGAGGTGTTGCTCAAGCACCCCCAACTGGTCATCATGGACGAGCCGACCCAGGGACTCGACCCCGACGGCGCGCGCGAATTCCTGGAGCTCATCCGCGGTCTGAGGGAGAAGGGCATCACGATCCTGCTCGCATCACATCTGCTCTACCAGGTGCAGGCCATCTGTGACCGGGTCGGGCTCTTCCACCAAGGCCACATGATGCTCGACGGCACCGTGAAGGAACTGGCCCAGCGCGTCCTCGGCGGCGCCTACCGGATTCACCTCGAGGCCGATGGCCCGGCGGCGGCACTCGAACAGGCCCTCAGCGCCCTCCCTGGTGTCGTTCAGGTGAAACGCCCCTGTGCCGGCGCCTACGACGTGGAAGCGCGGCGCGACCTGCGCGGAGAGGCCGCCCGTGCGGCGGTCGAAGCCGGTGGCACGCTGCTGGCCCTGGATTTCGAACAGGCGAGTCTGGACGAGATTTACGCCCAATACTTCAAGGAGGTGGGACATGCCATCGCAGCCTGAGCTATCCCGGCGCGAGCACGGTCGCGAAGGCTCGCCATGGACTGGTCTCTGGGCGGTGGTCGCGAAGGAGATGGCTGACCACCTCAGCAGTGCCCGCATGCGGATCCTCGAAGTGCTCATTGTTCTGACGGCGCTGGGTACCGTGTACGCCGCGCTCCAGAATCTGCGCCAGACGGTCGGTCAGGATCCATTCCTGTTCCTCAAACTCTTCACCACCGCCCGCGATCCGTTGCCCGCCTTCGTGGGCTTCCTCGGATTTCTGGTCCCGTTGATCGCCATCGCGCTCGCCTTCGATGCGATCAACCGCGAATTCAATCAGCGCACCCTCTCACGCGTCCTGGCGCAACCCATCTACCGTGATGCGTTGCTCTTCGGGAAGTTCCTGGCTGGGCTGTTTACGCTGGCCCTTGTGCTCACGGCCATCTGGCTGCTCATCATGGGGCTGGGTCTCCTGCGCCTGGGCATTCCCCCCAGCAGCGAGGAAGTGTCCCGCAGCCTCTGGTTCCTGGCTGCGACGATCTTCTACGGGGGTATCTGGCTGGCTCTGGCGCTGCTGTTCTCGATCACCTTCCGCCAGCCGGCTACGGCGGCGCTGGCCTCCATCGCCGTTTGGCTCTTCTTCACGATCTTTTGGAGCATCATCGCCAGCCTGCTGGCCCAGGCGCTGCGCCCGGTGGAGTTCGGTTTTGCCAGGGAAGTGCTCGCCCAATCCCAACTGGAGTTGCTGCTCGCGCGCCTCTCGCCGAACACGCTCTACGCCGAGACCACGCTGGCCCTGCTGCGCCCCACCGTGCGGGCACTCGGGCTCGTCCTGCCGATTCAACTCGAGGGCGCCATCCTGGGCACGCCGCTGCCCCTCAGCCAGAGCCTGATCCTCATCTGGCCGCAGTTGACGGGGCTCATCGCCGCCACGATTTTGCTGTTCGCGCTGGGCTACGTCCTCTTTCAGCGGCAGGAGATCCGCACTTGACCCAAACGCGGTCGTCATCATCGGCCCACACAGGCCCAGCCAACACGGGGGAGCGAAGATCAAAGCCTTCGCCCCCCCGTGTTTTAGGGTCAGTGATTCCCACCGCCTCATCTCACGTGACCGGATCGTCGCAAGCGGGTCTGAAACCCTGGCGCCCCGGCAGAGAGAAACGTGGGACACGCGCGTGATGCGACTGGCCCGATCGTCACGAGGACCAGTTGTTCCTCCCCCCGTTCCTTTCGGTTCCCGCCACCCCGCCGAGAATAAATCCGGTAGAACTGTCGAGTATTCACTTGAATCGCGGCTGTTGCCTTGCGCGCGCTCGCCCCTCAGCGAACCAGCACACGCCGGGTGAACAGTCCGCCCACCGCCAGCGCCAGCCCCGCCACCACCACGATGAGCACGCCGTTGAAGTCGCCGCCGGTCGTCGGCAACGTT